>CAMAVV010000109.1 GCA_945861815.1 Thermoflexus hugenholtzii JAD2 | reverse complement strand
AACCCGTTTCGCCAGGCTTGCGCCTTCGGAACCACGCCGCGCCGCCGCAGGCTTGCCCGTGGCAGGCGCGCGGCGTCTCTTGGCCGAGGTCACGTCGAGTACTCGGTATTGAAGCGGACGTACTCCTCCGTCAGGTCGCAGCCCCAGGCCGTCGCCGAATGGCTGCCGAGGCCCAGCTTCGCAAGGATAGCGACGCTCGACTCTTTCATGGAGTTGACCGCCGCCTCTTTGAAGAAGGCTATCGGGACGCCCTTATCGAAGACGCAGATCTCGCTGATGTAGAGGGAAAGCTTCGACTCGGTGACTGCCGCGCCGGAGCGACCCAGGGCCATCATGATGCGCCCCCAGTTCGGGTCGCCGCCGTGGACCGCCGCCTTCACCAGGGGCGAACTGGCGATGGTGCGCGCCGCCAGCCGGGCATCCGCCGCGCTGGCCGCCCCCTCCACCGTCACCTCCATCAGCTTCGTGGCCCCTTCGCCGTCCCGGGCCACCATCTTCGCCAGGGGCACCGCCACTTCGATAAGCGCCTGCTGAAAGAGGGCGGCCTCTTTTGTCCCGGCCTTGATGGGCCTGTTCCCGGCCGCGCCGTTGGCCAGGATGATTGCCGTGTCGTTGGTGCTAGTGTCGCCGTCCACCGAGACCATGTTCAGCGACTTATCGATAGCGTTCTTTAGCGCCGCCTGGAGAAAGCCCGGCTCCACCGCGGCGTCGGTCGTGATGAAGCAGAGGAGCGTCGCCATGTCCGGGTGGATCATGCCGACTCCCTTGCAGGCCGCGCCGACGGTGATTTCTTTGCCGCCCATCTGGAACTTGAGGGCCTGCTCCTTCGGGTGGCTGTCCGTTGTCATGATGGCCTTTGCGAAGGATGGCCCCGCCGTGGCGGTCAGGCTGATCTTCTGCATGCCGGAGCGGATGAGGGCCATGGGCAGTTCGACGCCTATCATCCCGGTGCTGCCGATCAGGACGTCTTCTTCGCTCAGGCCGAGCTTCTTGGCGGCAAGGATCGTCGTATCCTTGGCGTCGGTCAGCCCCTGGGGGCCGACGCAGGCGTTGGCGCAGCCGCTGTTGACGACGATGGCCTGTGCGGCGCGGCGCGCTATGCGCTGTCTGCTGAGCGTCACCGAGGGCGAGCAGGTCTTACTCTGGGTGAAGACCCCAGCGGCGGCGCATGGACGCTCGGAGTAGAGGAGCGTCAGGTCCAGCTTATCCTGGCCTGCCTTCTTCAGCCCGGCGTAGGTCGCCCCGGCGGTGAAGCCCTTCGGCGAGGTGACGCCTCCCTTTTCGATGCGCGTGAACGGCGATTTATCCATAGTGTCTGCTCACAAAGCTATCCCTTGGAGCGGGAGCGGTAATAGACACTAGATTATAGCGGCCCGAGGGGAATGGGAAGAGGTGGACATAAGGAGAATGGTTTGCTGCTGTGCCCCACTTAAACTTGGACAGCGTGCAGATAGACGCTCCCTACTTCCCACGCTCCTACGTTCCTTCCCTTCCCGCCTCCCTCTCCAACTGCCTTACCGTATCGTAGTCTGCCACGTGGCGAAGGAAGGCGCCCACATCAACGAAGGACTTGCGCACAGAGGCCAGCTGCCCGCCGATGGGACTCACGGAGCCAGGGGAATCGGCGTAGCTGCCGTGGAAGGCGAAGTATGCCTGGTTCAGCTTTCGGAAGAAATAACCGTGCTGGGCGAAGAAGTCGCGACGGCTCTCCATATAGGACTCCGCCTCTTCGATCTTCCCTTCGCCCAAAAGCCTCTCGGCCGTCAGGCGCGTCTCACGCATCGCCGCCCGGAAGTCGAAGACGTTTGGGTCTGACGGCGTAGGCGGCCTCGCTCGCTCCGCGTCCTCTTGCTCCATCTGGCGAATCTCCTCCGGCGTTGCGAAGGAACGCTTGTAGACGGCGCGCCCTATCTCCCTCCCGACAATGTCGGCGACCGTTTCGTTGATGGTGGTGAGGGCACCGGAGTCCCAGTAGGCCCTGCCCAGGGGATGGTAGAAGAGATAGTGGTGCGTCCACTCGTGGGCGGCCGTGTCCAGCGCCTGCCTCAGCGAGTAATCGCCGTTCACAAATGCCGGGTAGGTCGCCACGCCGCCGATGTTCTCCACCAGGGTCGAGATGTTGCGCCTGTCGAGCTTCTCCTCCAGCGCCTCCATCTCGTCGAAGGTCATGTGCGGGTCCAGGAGGCGCGTCTTCAGCAGCTCGATGCGGTCCCGGCGCGAGACGACAAGGGTCTTTGGCAAGGTCTCCAGGCGGATGTCCACCGGTGGCCAGAAGAGCTTTGCCCCCAGGAAATTGCGGTAGACGCTCGACTCCTTCAGCTCCTTCGTCAGCATCCCTTCCAGCGTCTCCTCCACATCGGCCAGCATCTTCGATTGCCGCCGCCGCTTCTCCCGTAGCTCCGCCTCCATTACGGCGACGCCGTCCCCCTTCGCGAAGCCGGCCTTCGCCTGGCTGAGGTGAAACTCCAGCTCGTTGGCGCGCTCGTTCAGCGCGAAGTACGACTTCACCTGGGCGATGCGGGAGTCATCGGTTTCCCCCGTGCGCCCGAACTCCGCCACAAGGTGCGCCCACTTTTTGAAGAAGTTGTCGATCTCCCAGCCGGGCACATCGAAGGTGTAGCGCTTCGACGTCTGCAAGATGGCGTCGCCCGCGAAGAGGCTATCGCCGCTCATGAAAAAGAGGCAGATGGCGAGGACCAGCGCCCACAGGACTTTTTTAAGGCTGCGTCTTTTCACAGTGTGCATTAGGGTATCACCTGGGCAGATTTACTTTGACCTAACCCTAACCCTTCCCTGCGAGGGAAGGGAATTTCCCTCCCTTTAGGGTAGGGATTACAGGAAGAGGTCTAGCAACATGACGGGAAACGACGGAATCCGCCTTCATCTTGAACCCCTCTTGCATACAGCACTACAATAAGCACCCGATTCCTGGGAGGAGGCGCATCTTTATGCAGATTTACGCCACGGACGCCATCAGGAACATTGTCCTGCTATCACACGGCGGGGCAGGGAAGACGACGCTTGCAGAGGCGATGCTCCACACCTCAGGCGCCATCTCGCGGATGGGCCGCATCGAAGACGGCGCCACGACTACAGACTACGAATCGGAAGAGATAGAAAGACGCACCAGCGTCAGCCTCGCCATGGCCCCGGTTGAGGTTGGCGGCGTCAAGCTGAACATCATCGATGTGCCTGGCTACGCCGACTTCATCGGCGACGCCGTCTCCGGCCTGGCCGCCGCCGACTGTGCGGCGATCGTCATCAGCGCGGTGGACGGCGTCGAAGTCGGCACCGAGTCGTTCTGGAAGCAGGCTGAGGCGATGGGCCTGCCGCGCCTCATCGTCGTCAACAAGATGGACCGTGAGAACGCCGACTTCTACCGGACGCTTACCGCCATCCAAGAGCGCCTTGGCCGCCTGTGTGTCCCCGTCATGCTGCCCCAGGGCGCGGTGCAGACCTTCACTGGCGTGACGAATCTCCTTAACCCGGCGGACCTGGGGAAAGACCCGCGCTACGCCGAGTTCCGCGACGCCCTCACAGAGGTGGCTGCCGAGGCGGACGACGCCTTGACGGAGAAGTATCTCGAGAAGGGCGGCCTTGCGCAGGAGGACTTGGAGCGCGGCGTCAAGCTCGGCCTGCTCAAAGGGACCCTTGTCCCGGTGCTGGTGACGGCGGCGACGAAGGAGATCGGCATCAAGGAGCTGATGGACTTCCTGGCGAAGAATGCGCCGACGCCGAATGAACGGCCAGCCGTTGAAGCGAAGGACACCGGGGGTAAGAGCGTCCAACTTTCGTCAAAGGCCGGCCCGCCTGCGGCCCTCGTCTTCAAAACCACCGCCGACCCGTACGTCGGCAAGCTGTCATACCTACGCGTCGTCAGCGGGTCAGTGAAGAGCGACTCCCAGGTGTGGAATGCGCAGAAGGGCCAGCCCGAGCGCATCGGTCAGGTCTTTGTCATGCGCGGCAAGCACCAGGAGGCCGTGACCCAGCTCAACGCCGGAGACATCGGCGCAATCGCCAAGCTGCAACACACCAACACCGGCGAGACGCTTTGCGTGCGCGAAACCTCGGTGCAAGTTCCCATGGCCGCCTTCCCCAATCCTATCTACAGCGTCGCCATCTCTCCCAAGACCAAGGCCGATATGGACAAGATGGGCGCCGCCGTCATGCGCCTGGTGGAAGAGGACCCGAGCCTCCGCTTCACCAGGGACCAGGCCACCAGTGAATCGGTGCTGGCAAGCCAGGGCGACGCCCATATCGACGTGGCGGTGAAGAAGCTCAAGCGCAAGTTCGGCGTCGACGTTCTCACGGCAACGCCACGCATCGCCTACCGCGAGTCCATCGCCTCCAAGACACAGGCCGAGTATAGGCACAGGAAGCAGTCGGGCGGGCACGGCCAGTACGGCCACGTGGTGCTGGACATCGAGCCTCAGCCCAGGGGCGCCGGCGTGAAGTTCGAGGTCAAGGTCGTCGGCGGCTCGGTGCCCAGGGAGTTCATCCCCGCCGTGGAGAAGGGCGTCATGGAGGCGATCCACCAGGGGCCGCTTTCGGGCAGCCCCATCGTCGACGTCAAAGCGACGCTGGTCGACGGCTCGTCCCACTCGGTGGACTCATCGGGGATGGCCTTCCAGATCGCCGCCATCCAGTGCCTCAAGAAAGGCATCCAGCAGGCGACGCCCGTCATCCTGGAGCCCGTGATGAGCTTCAAGATCACCGTGCCCGACAGCGCGACGGGCGACGTGATGGGCGACCTGAACAGCAAGCGCGGGCGCGTTTTGGGGATGACGCCGCTGAACGGCTACACGACCGTAGAAGCCCAGGCGCCCCTGGCGGAGATGCAGCGCTACGCCATCATCCTGCGCTCTATGACCCAGGGCCGCGGCACCTACGAGATGGAGTTCAGCCGCTACGAGCCGGTGCCGGCCCACCTGGCGCAGAAGATTATCGCGGCGGCAGCGGCGCAGCACGCGGTTGCTGTGTAGGAATCACCCTCACCTCTCGGGCTGCGCTCGAGTTCCTCTCCCATCGAGGGAGAGGTGGGTTTCAGAGAGAGACAAGGAGGGCGAACGCTCCGGTAGGGCCCCGGTGCGGCTCCGATGCCGCTCCGATGCCGCATACGGAGTGAAGACACATGCGGGGTGAAGACACACACGGAGTGATGACACATGCCCTGCGCCTCCCGATGCGGCATACGGGATTTCGGCGTACCTCAACCTACAGCCGAATTTAGGCATGGGTGGTCTTATTGTCATCCTGAGAAGTCTTCGACGAAGGAACTACGCGAAGGGCGGACTGTAGGCCCATTCGTCGTCCACCGAAGGCGGACGTCTCAGGGTGACAAGGGTGGCCTCCTGGGTGGGTTGTGCATTTGTTTCGTTTCCTTTCTTTTGGTTTTGTCGGCGAGGGGGAGGGGGTACACAGGCGGCCCGACGGGAATGTAGCGTATGGCGGTGAGGGCGTGTGCCCCGCGCCCCTACTGAGGACTTGCCAAGATGCCCCCCGAGCTACGGGGTGTTCAGAGGCAAGGCGGCCCACGGCCTCATAGCGACTAACGTCAGCCGGCCAATCCCGTGTGTGAGCCTGCGGGTTATGCGTCCCCATGCCAATCGTCGGCTTACCGAAGATGACGGCGTCCTCCTGGGTTTCGACTTGCGTCGGAGGCCAGGGGCCCGGTCCTACAGGGCTTTCGCTCCGATGGTATGGGGCGATGCCTTGCCCGACCCGCTTGGCGGGCGAGGCATCATGGGAGGGGATTGGGTTCCCCTCTCCAAGGGCGCTCCGGTGCCGCCCCGGTGCCGCACGCGGGGTGAAGACACACACGGAGTGCTGACACATGCCCTGCGCCCCTACATTTCCGAACCTCCGTGAGCCTCTGCCGATTTTATTTTCTGGCGCGCCGTTTTGTCCCGTCCGGACGGGAAGTTGTCGGCGCGGCCAGGGGCCGCTCTGTGTAGTGTGGGCAAACAAAAAGGGA
>CAMAVV010000108.1 GCA_945861815.1 Thermoflexus hugenholtzii JAD2 | reverse complement strand
TATGAAATACAGGCCTATTGTAAAACCTGTGAATCTTAGCACAAACGCGCCCTCTGAATCGAGGGTAACGAGACTACGAAGATTGCGTCGGTATGGGCAAAATCTCCCAATGTCACGCTCGAATCCAAATGGACGCCTCTCGCAAAACGGCCGTTGTGCGTTACCCTGGTAATAAGGTAGCAAGATGCCGAATCATTCGCTTTCCACAAAGCTCCTCACAATCGTTCTTATGGTTGCGCTGCTTGCTGTAACGGCGGCGGCGCCTGCGCAAGCCAAATCGCCGTCGCTGAAGATCGAGCAGCCGAAACAGGGGCAACTCATTCGCTCGACGGAAGTAACCGTTAAGTTCAAAGTCTCCAATCAGCCAAAGGGGGCACTCTTCAGGCTCGCCGTGGACGGCGTTGAGGCGGCGCGCACGGCGAAGACGCAGGTAAAGCTGGCCGGCCTTGTGAATGGCGAACACCTGCTGGAGGCGGCCTTGTTAAGCCGAGAAGGCGCGCCGCTGACGCCTCCAATCGAAGCCTCCGTTTCGTTCCGATATGAGACGCCGTCAAAGGCAGGGAAGGTCAGCAAAGATACCATCATGGTGCCGACGGCAACTCCATTGCCAAGCCCGACGCCCACGCCAGTCCCGACTCCAACATCGCCGCCACGTCCCACGCCAACGCTCGTGCCGATGGCCACTCCCACGCCAGTCCCGACTCCAACATTTACACCTTCGCCGACGCCACGGCCTACAGCGCCACCCACGCCTACGCCGACGCCGTTCTTCACGCCAACGCCCACGCCACGGCCAGCATTCACGCCAGGCCTTTACTACCGCACGCCGCGCCTTGATAACCCAGGAGGCGTCCTCACTAAGTTTGGTGAACGCTTGCCTGTCACAATCCAACTAGCACCAGGCAATTTCTCCATGAGCGCGGAGCGGGTTGTCTTCACAGATAACCAGGATACGGTGCGAATCGCGGCTCCCAACGGTTCGCTGCAACGCGTGCGCGCGCCGGGCCTTTACCAGATGGGCAGGGCAAGCCTTTCGCCGGATGGGGCGCGGGTCGCAGTCCAGGCAAGCGAAGATCCTCGCGTGCCGCCCGGCAGTCTCAACATCTACGTCGTTGAGTTGGCGAACGGCCAGTGGCGGCGGATCTCCAACCTGCCGGTCAACGAGGAGTCGCCGCGCTGGTTCCCGCAATCGAACAAACTCGCCTATAGCTCCTTCGATCCGGCAAGCGGGATCGACCTGCACATCTACGATTGGAGTCAGCAGCGCGAGGTGCAAGTGGCGCGCAACGCCGGAGGGATAAGCGTCGCCATTTCGCCAGACGAGCGAACGCTTTTTGAACCGGGCCTCATGCGCCTCTACAGCCTCACCTCGACGCAGATGATGATAGACCTGCGCCCGGCCGTTATCGCGGCGATCGTTCGCGCAGGCTATGAGATAGACACGCGCTACCCTGGGCAGGCGAACCGCGGCACGGCGATGCTGGACGCGACCTTTTCTCCGGACGGCGCCTTCATCATCTTCGACAGCGCGGTGAAGCGCGGCGACCAGTACGGCAATATCATTGCGCAGATGACAACGCAGGGGAGCGACTTCCGAGTCTTGCAGGACATGATTCCAGTCAACCCGGCCTTCTCCAATCTCAACAACTACTCGCAGCTCAATCCTATCTGGCTTCTGCCTGCGCAATCTGTCGCGACGCCAGCGCAGCCGCCGCAGACGACACAAGGCGCTTCCTCAACCCCTCGGCCCGGCAGCATCAAGCTCGATTGCCGTCCGCATTCCTTCCCGCAGCGCACGCAAGGCTCGCTGGCAGTGGACCCGACGAACGACCAGCGACTCTACATCGGCGTGGAGCAAGAGGGGTATTTCAGATCGACGGACGGCGGGCAGACGTGGCAGCGCATCACCAACGGCATCAAGGCGTGGGAGCGGCTTGAGGGGCCAGGCGTGTGCTACGAAGAGTTCTACGACACGATCATCGACCCGAGGAATCCGAATCGTATCTGCATGGCGATGGCCGGCGGCCCCGGCACGATCCGCACGTCCTCCAGCGCGGGGAATAACGGCGTCTACTGCTCCCGAGATGGCGGCACGACATGGGCACAGATGGTGACGCAAACGATGAACACAGCAGTCTATGCGCTGGCGGCCGACCCAACCAATTTCGACATCATGTATGCCGGAGTGAATGGCGGGCCATGCTCCAACGGGCCGCCGATATGCCCGGCGGGGACCTATTTCAATACGACGGGGGCGATCTATAAGACGACGGACGGCGGCGTGACATGGACGGAGCTGAACGCCCTCTATGTGGAAGACCTGCGGGTGAACATGCTGCACGTGGACGAGCAGAACCCGAATATCGTGCTGGCAGGGACGTTCTCCAAGCTGCCGAACACGCAAAGCGGCGCAGGGAACTTTGGGAACTTGGCTCAAATAGGCCTCCTGCGTTCGACGGACGGCGGCAGGACGTGGACGGCTTCGACCAGCGGCATGACGAGCGACCCTCGCGAACAGGCGCTGCTGGCGATGAAGGCCGCACCGAGAAACGGGAACCGGGTCTATGTCACTGCCTCAAGCAACCGCTCCTACTGGTCGGACGACGGCGGACGGACGTTCCACAACGCAACGCGGATGACAACCTTTGCCTTCGATCCGCAGGACGCCACAGGGCTGCACATGCTGGGCTGCAACGGCGCAAGCATCATGGAAAGCCGCGACGGCGGGGCAACCTGGACAGTGAAGTCGCCGACACCGGGGTTTGTCGCCTTCGAGCGTGGCGTGCCCACAGATATCGAGTGGAGCAGGACGAACCCGAACACCGTCTTCCTTTCGGCGAATTCGGCGACGCTCTATAAGTCGATGGACGCTGGGGCGACCTGGACACAGATACTCTCAGCCGACCGTTTGCCGCCGCAGCCGTAACGCCAGCCATAGCTGGCAACGCTGTGACCCGGCTGCGGAGACAGATATAATGTCGGGCGGCATGCCGACTATTGATATCGTGATCCCCTGCCTGAATGAAGAGAAGCAACTCCCGCTCTCCCTGGACAAGCTGCTGGACTTTTGCAAGCAGCACATGGGAGGCTACCAGTGGCGCATTGTCGTCGCTGACAACGGCTCGTCGGACCAGACGCACTCCATCGCACAGGAGTATGGCCTGAGGACAGGCGGTTTAGTCCAAGCGATACGTCTCGACCAGCGCGGGCGCGGCAGGGCGCTGCGAAAGGCCTGGTCGGAGAGCAAGGCCGATGTCGTTTGTTATATGGACGTCGACCTTTCAACGGACCTTGAGGCGCTGCCAAAGCTCGCCGACGCCATTGCAAAGGATGGCTTTGATATCGCCATAGGCTCACGGCTGATGAAAGGGTCGAAGGTGGAGCGGCGGACGCTGAAGCGGGAAATCACGTCGCGCGGCTACAACTTGATTATCAAGACGATGTTTTTCACCCGCTTCTCCGATGCGCAGTGCGGCTTCAAGGGGCTGAGCCGGGCCGCCGCCGATGCGATCCTGCCCGTAACCAAGGACACCGGCTGGTTCCTCGATTCAGAGATCCTCATCATTGGGGAGAGGCGCGGCTTTAAGATCAAGGATGTGCCCGTGCACTGGGTGGACGACCCGGATACGCGGGTGAAGGTCGTCCAGACGGCGTGGCGCGACATGAAGGGGCTGATGCGGCTGCGGTTCGGCGGGATACCGAGGGTTCGCCGATGACGTGTTGAAGCGGCGGCCCGGGGGAAGACCAGACCGCCGCTTCGCGGGGGAAGTGAACAAAGAGAAGAAGTCGGGTTGTGGGTGCGTACATTAGGTAAAACGGCGGGGGCGACAAAAGGTTAGTTGTAAGGGCCGCCATAAGGGGAAATCGCCACTTCCTTTCCTTGACACCTGGCGGAGCGCGCCCGTACCATATCTGTTCGTGGGCCGAGGTAGCTCAGTCGGTAGAGCACGCGACTGAAAATCGCGGTGTCGCCAGTTCGATTCTGGCCCTCGGCACCATCTTCCTCTGACAACCCACCCTCGCGGCAGGCTTTCTCTAGAAGCGGTGCTGTGACGAACGCCGAAGTGGCGGAATGGCAGACGCGCCAACGCCGCAGGCGGCAACGACATATCACAGAGACCGTCGCGTCCTCTCTCCGACGGTACAATAGCGACATAGGCCGAAGTGGCGGAATGGCAGACGCGACGGTCTCAAAAACCGTTGGGAGGAAACTCCCGTGTCGGTTCGACCCCGACCTTCGGCACCAGCGCTGCTTGCAGTTATGGTATCGTTTCTTTCGTATCAACCGCAGGCAGGAGGACGAGGATGGCACAGGCACAGACAAAGCCTCAAAAATCAAAACGCCGTGAGCGTCTCCACCAGCTCGTTGACCAGTTGCCTCAGAAAAACTTATCTGCCGCGCACCGCCTCCTCGAACAGCTCAAAGCAGATGACGATCCAGTGCTGCGGGCAGTCTTGAACGCTCCCCTTGACGATGAACCCGTTACTGAAGAGGAAGAGGCGGCGATTGCGGAAGCCAGGGCGGACATTCGAGCTGGGCGAGTTTACTCTCATGAGGAAGTTAAGCGTCATATCCTCAAAAACCGATGATCTGGCACCTTGTCTGGTCCGCGAGAGCCTTGAAGGACATCGACAGGCTCACGCCGAAGAACCAGGACCTAGTCATGGCAGCATTAGGTCGCTTCGCTGAAACTGGATATGGAGACCTTCAACGATTGCACGGCGTAGAACGGGAGTACCGCCTACGAACCGGTGATTATCGCGTGCGGTTGACTTTGGACTTCTCCGGAAGGAACGCCGACGTTCTTCGCGTCGCTCACCGCCGCGAGGCGTATCGTTAGAACGTCGGTTCGACCCCGACCTTCGGCACCAGCGCTCACGAGGGAAACAGTGCGGCTGGGCGCATCGATTTTGTAGACGATAAAGACCACGGGACTTGTGTTGAGGCGCATGATTCAGAGGTCGGAATTGTCGGCTTGCTTCCCGGCACGCGGGTTTCGAGCGAGGGTCCAACTGATACCAAAGAGCGCTTCCTCAAAACGTTTCTTGTCGCAAAAAAAGGCCTGAGCTTCTTTCCAGGCTCCCCGGTCGACTATCTGATATTCATTACCGGGCGGCTTGTCCACCGCCGCCCACCTTTGCCAGAATCTGCTCCTCGGCCTCCTGCTCGATGCTGTCACCGCTGAGCCAGGCCGTCTCATAGGGGATGACCTCGCGAGGCTGGGCGGCCTTCCAGCCCGGCTCCCGATGCGAGTAGTCGCTCACCTCTCGCGCTGTCTTACTCCAGAAGAACTTGATGACCTCATCGACAATGGCCAACTCATCTTTGGAGAAGAGGTGCATCTTGGGCTTGGTTTTGGGGACAATCCGCTGCTGGACTCCGCTGAAGTATGGCCGGTGCTCGATATCAATCTGGTCGGAATCCGCCATCGTGCGCCGGACGGGGACCATCTGCTTCGGCGCAGGGCCTTCGCCTAGCTTTTGATACTTCGCGCCTGTTATCGGCTTGCCGAGCTTTCGATAGGCATAAAAGTCAGAGTAGAAGAGAATCTTGTTCAGTTTGACGGCGCCGAAAAAGACGTCGTCTTTGCTTCGCCCGGCGACGTAGAGAATCAGATTGCGGAACTTTTCCTGGTTGAAGTCGAAAGCCGGCGCGGGCTTTCCAACAATCTTCGTTGCCATAGAGCCTCCTGTCGCAAAAGGCACTCTGCACGGTGTTGTAACTTTACCCTAAACAAGCATAGCAGGCTACGGGGAGATGGCGATTTTGCGGAAGGGCGGTGGGGAGTCACCCTCTCCTCTCGCTTCGCGAGGTCCTCTCCCCTCAAGGGAGAGGGACAAATTAAGAAGCGTTTTTGCGAGGTTTGCGAGGGGGGCGTTGCCCGGAGGCGCTGAGCATGCGTTCGATTTCCTCGGGGCTGTTGGGGCCGAGGGCGGTTTCCTGGGCGGAGGGAGGTGGGTTTTTGGAGGGCGCTCCGATGCCGCATCGGAGTGAAGACACACACG
>CAMAVV010000107.1 GCA_945861815.1 Thermoflexus hugenholtzii JAD2 | reverse complement strand
CTTCGGCCGCGACTCATCGATATGCATGCCGAAGAAGATGTTGGCCTGGGGGTCGGCGATGCTGGAGATAAAGGTTCCCGTCTCATTCAACTCGGCCATGCTCAGGTCGGGCGGGCCATTGACGCAAAAGATGATGCCCTTTGCGCCATGGGACGAGGCATCCATCAGCGGGTTCTCGATGGCCAGCTTGGCCGCCTTCATCACGCGCTGGGTCCCCTCAGCTCGCTCGATCGACATGACGCCCATGCCGCCGCCGCTCACCACGGTCTTGATATCGGCGAAGTCGACGTTGATATCGCCGGCGACGTTGATGATGCGCGAGACGGCCATGATGGCATCCTTCACCACGTCATCGGCGATGGCGAAGGAGTTCATGATTGTGGTGTTCTTTTTGATGGAGCCCATGATGCGGTCGTTGCTGACGACGATGACGGTGTCCGAGGCCATCTTCAGGGGGTCAAGGCCCATCTGGGCGATGGTCTTCCGGCGAGTGCCTTCGAAGCCGAAGGGCGTGGTGACGATGGAGACGGCGAGGGCGCCGCATTCGCGGGCAAGCTGCGCCACCATGGGGGCCGCGCCGGTGCCCGTGCCGCCGCCCATGCCCGCCACGACGAAGACCAGGTCCGCGCCGGTGAGCTCTTTGCGAATCGCTTCCTTCGTCTCTTCCGCCGCGCGCCGCCCGATCTCGGGCTTGCCGCCTGCGCCAAGGCCGCGCGTCGTCTGCGGGCCGATGTGTATCGTCTTCATGTTCTTCACGGTGTCCAGGGAGACGGCGTCCGTGTTGATGGCGATGATCTCGATGCCGGGGACATCCTTCACGTCGATGCGCCGCACCGCGTTCACACCGCCGCCGCCAACGCCGACGATTTTGATGACGGCCTTGCCGATGGCTTGCTCAGGTGCAGGTGTTGGAGATGTCGCGTCGTACGGCATAACGGCTCCTTCGCCCAAGCCCATTTCGGGCGAGATAGATTCAGCGCCACAGCGTTGCGTGGTTTCAAACTAAGTTCAAAAATAATTATGCGCGACCAGGTATAGCTTGTCAATGAGTTTTTAGACGAGTTTTGAATGAACTTCAAAAGTCTGGGCTAGGCCATGGCCTATACTGGGTGCTGATGAGCGCCACAAAAGCTCGCAAAAAAGCCTCCCCTGCGCCGAACCTTATCGCCTCGTGGCTGAAGGTTCAACCGCGCATCGCCGGGGCCCCACGCCTCCTCATCGCCCTCGACTTCGATGGGACCCTCAGCCCCATCGTCAAGCACCATGCCGACGCGCGCCTGCCCCTGGAAACCAAGCGCCTTCTTCAACGCCTAAGCCGCCGTCGCGGCGTCGAAGTGGCCATCGTCAGCGGGCGCGCGCTGGAGGACTTGAAGGAGCGCGTGGGCCTGCGCGGCGTCACCTACATCGCCACCCACGGCTTCGATATGGAGCGCCGCGGCAAGGTGTGGCGGCACCCGCGCGCCCCAGAGTTCAAGCGGGTCATCGGCCAGGTGACGGAGGCGCTGCAATGGGAGCTTGCAACCTTCGCAGGCGTCAACCTGGAGCCGAAGGGCTACACGCTGGCCGTCCACTATCGCCAAGCGCACAGCGCGAAGATTGTGGCCGGGATGAAAGCGGCCTTCTGGCAAGTCGTCCAGCCGCTGGTGGAGGCCGGGGAGATACGCATCACCTATGGCAAGAGGGTTCTGGAGGTGCGCCCAGCAGAGGAGTGGGGCAAGGGCCACGGCCTGGCCGTCCTCCTGGCCGGCCCGCGCGCCGATATCACAAAGGTGGCGGACCGCACAGGCGCCTTCACCGGGGCCGCGCAGGGCGTGCTGCCGCTCTACATCGGCGACGACGAGACGGACGAGGATGGCTTCACGGCGATACGTCACGTGGGGATCACGGCGCGGGTCGGCGGCGCAACGAAGCCATCTGCGGCGGAGTACCGGCTGGCGTCCCTGGCAGAGGTGCGCCGGTTTTTGGAGATGGTGGATGGGGAGATGATCCGCAGATGACGAAGATTGGTTCAGCAGAGTCACGGTGCTGATAGGGTCGAGTTGAGGGTAGCTGCTGGGACTCTTAGCAGATCGCTGACCCATCTTCCGCATTGCGTCTCTCGCCGTTTCTGTGTGCTATACTTTTGCCTGATTCCGACGCCTAACCATAGCCTATGTTTGTCCGAAAAGTGACAGTTCGCGTTCCGGCAACCACGGCGAATCTCGGCCCTGGCTATGACTGCATGGGTATGGCTCTCGGCTTTTCTTCCTCTCTCACCATCGAGCGCAGTGACGTTTTTGCCATTGAGATTAGGGGTGCCGGCGCGAAGTCCCTAAGCAAGGGCCAAGACAACCTCGTCTATCGGTCAGCCCTTGCCGTCTACAAGGCCATCAAGAGAGCGCCGCCCGTGATGCGCCTGCGTTGCGTCAATGCCATCCCTCTGAACCGGGGGCTTGGCTCCTCATCGGCGGCAATCGTCTCGGGGCTCGTCGCGGCAAACGCGCTGGAAGGCAGCCCCCTTGCTAACGACGCGCTTTTGCAGTTGGCGACAGAGATCGAAGGACACCCTGATAATGTCGCGCCTGCGTTGCTAGGCGGACTGCAAATCGTGGTGAAGGATGGAGACCCCTCTCTTGTGTTCTCTCCCCTGAGAGGAGAGAGAAGGATAGGAAAGGGACGGGTTGTGTCCACAGCGTCGCCGGTGAAGCGCGGCTTGAAGGCTGTCGTCTTCATCCCCGACCTGGAAGTGGCGACGGAAAAGGCGCGCGCCATCCTACCGCCAAACGTCAGTCGCAGCGACGCCGTCTTCAACGCCGGCAGAACTGCCCTGCTGGCGAGCGCCTTTGCCCAGGGCAAGTGGGATCTGCTGCGCATCGCGACACAGGACAGGCTGCACCAGCTGCAAAGGCAATCGTTGATGCCGCACATGGCCCCTTTGATGAAGGCAGCCGTTGCCGCCGGGGCGCATGGGGCATTTCTCTCCGGCGCAGGGCCGTCGATCCTTGCCCTGGCTTCGGGCGATACGGCGCGAATCGAAGGGGCGATGGCGAAGGCGGCGCGCAAGGAAGGCGTGAGCGGCAGGTCGCGGACCGTGGCCGTGGCCGTGCAGGGCGCGCGCGTAATAGAGAAGGAGTAAGGCCGTGGCGAGAATCGTCCAGAAATATGGCGGAACGTCGGTCAGTAATGCCGACCGCATTCGGAACGTCGCCCAGCGCGTTCTTTCGACACGGTCCAAGGGCAACGACGTGGTCGTGGTCGTCTCGGCCATGGGCGACACGACGGACCACCTCATCGCTCTGGCGCACCAGATTTGCAAGAACCCCGACGAGCGGGAGATGGATCTTCTCCTCTCCACCGGGGAGCTCGTCTCCAGCGCTCTGCTGGCGATGGCGCTTCGCAACATAGGCCAGGAGGCGGTGAGCCTGAGCGGCCTGCAGGCGGGAATCAAGACTGAGGCGCGATTCGGCAGGGCGCGCATCACCAGCATCGACCCGAAGCGCATCATCAAGGAATTAGACAAAGGGCGAGTCGTTATCGTCGCCGGCTTCCAAGGATTCACCGATGAGTTGGATGTGACGACCCTGGGTAGAGGCGGTTCGGACACCACGGCCGTCGCGCTGTCCGCCAGCCTCGAGGCCGCACGCTGCGAGCGCTTCACCGACGTGGAGGGCGTCTACACCGCCGACCCGCGCATCGTGCCGGAGGCGCGGAAGCTAAAGGACATCAGTTATGACGAGATGCTGGAGCTGGCGAGCTATGGGGCAAAGGTCATGCACCCGCGCGCCGTAGAGCTGGGGGGCGTCTACAACGTCCCCATCTTCGTAGCCTCGAGCTTCAATAGCGCCCCAGGGACGCTAATCCACGGCGACGCGCTGATGGAGCCGGGGAACAAGCTGCGGGGCATCGCACACGACTCCGACATGGCAAAGGTCACGGTGCTTGGCGTGCCCGATAGGCCAGGCGTCGCCGCCGCTCTCTTCGAGCCGATGTGCGCGGCGCAGATACGCATGGATACCATCGTTCAGAACACCAGCACCAGCGGCGTGACTGACCTTACGTTCACCGTCGCCCAAGGCGACCTGCACAAGGCGATACAAAAGGTAGAGCCTGCGATCAAGGAGCTTGGCGCGAAGGGATGGACCTCCGATGAGAAGCTGGCGAAGATCAGCATCGTCGGCTCGGCGATGAAGAAGACGCCGGGCTATGCCGCGCGCGCATTCCAGACGCTGTACGAGGTGGGGGTCAATATCGAGATGCTGACGACCTCGGAGATACGCATCACGGCTATCATCGACAAGACGCGAGTGGTCGATGCAACGCGCGCGCTGCACAAGGCCTTTGGGCTGGACTCACTCGACAAGGACCAGGGCTAGCCCTACCCTGTATCCGCCGCAGGCGGACTAAGGGTGACAAAACGGGGGCACTTTGGCTGAGGTTTTCTTAAGCATCGTGATACCGGCTTTCAACGAGGAGAGCCGCCTGCCGGGCACCCTCGATACGACGCTGACCTATCTTGGGCGACAGGCCTACAGCGCTGAGATTATCGTCGCGGACGATGGAAGCGCCGACGGCACCGCGAAGGCCGTTGAGCGATACGCCGCAAGCACGATTCCCGTAAGGCTCCTGCGATTGCCGCACCGGGGCAAAGGCCATGCTGTGAAGCAAGGCATGCTGGCGGCCAAGGGACGCTATCGCTTCCAGTGCGACGCCGACCTCGCCATGCCCATCGAGCAAGTCGAGAGGTTTCTGCCCCCGGCGCCGGCTGACGTAGATATCGCCGTCGGGTCGCGCGAGGCGCCAGGGGCGAAGCGCTACAACGAGCAGTGGCACCGGCATATGATGGGGCGGATATTCAATACAATCATCCGCATACTGGCAGTGCCAAAGGTCCAAGATACGCAGTGCGGCTTCAAGTGCTTTCGCGGCGAGGCAGCCGAGAGGCTTTTTGCCTTACAACAGCTCGATGGGTTTGCCTTCGACGTAGAGATCCTCTTCGTCGCACGCAAGTTGGGTCTGCGGACGACGGACGTCGCCATCGACTGGCACCATAGCCGCGACAGCCGCGTTCGCGCCGTGCGGGACACCCTTGCGATGCTTGGAGACCTGCTGCGCATCCGGCTCAACAACCTACGGGGGCGCTACCGCATCAAATAAGCAGACCGCCATCCTGAAGTCGCGACGAAGGCACCACGATACACATAGACCCTTCGGCCTCGGATGCGGAGTTCGGGGCCTCTCCGAAGGTACGGAGTCTTCGACAGGGTGACAATCAGAGTCACACATATGAACACGGAAGATATGAAGAAGATATTCACCGAGAACAAAGTTATCGCGGTGGTAGGCCTTTCGCCAAATCCTAGCCGCGATAGCCATCGGGTTGCGCGCTACTTGCAGGAACACGGCTATCGCATCATCCCGGTGAACCCAACCGCAACCGAGGTCCTGGGAGAAAAGTGCTACCCAGACCTGAAGTCGATACCGGAAAAGGTCGATGTCGTGGACGTCTTTCGCAGGTCAGAGGAGGTAGTGCCCGTCGCAGAGGATGCAGTGGCGATCAAGGCAAAGGTGCTGTGGCTGCAAGATACTGTAGTGAACGATGAGGCTGCGGCGATCGCGCGCAAGGGCGGTCTCACCGTGGTGATGGACGACTGCATGTTGCGCCAGCATGGGCAGGTGGTGAGGGAAGGGTAGGATGGAGCAAGGAACGAGGGAGCCGGATGTCTAACACTGAGGGGAAAAGGTTCCCGAACTGGACGAGAGATGAGTTAATCCTAGCCCTGGACCTCTACTGTACTCTGGACTACCCTCACAACCTTGGGCGCGGGGGTGTAACTAGACCCGAGGTCATTGAACTCAGCAACCTACTCAGGGGAATGAAATACAATCAACCTTGGGTTAGCTCTGCCCAATTTCGGAACCCCAACAGTGTGAGTCTCAAAATGAGCAATTTCTTAGGTAACTATCCCTTGACATTATAAATCAGGTGTAGTACTCTGTTGACATCGAAGGAGAACAGATATGCCACCAGTCAACAGAACCGTTCCAATACGAGCCGCTTCCTCGGAGTCTACA
>CAMAVV010000106.1 GCA_945861815.1 Thermoflexus hugenholtzii JAD2 | reverse complement strand
GGGAACCCAACGGGCGTGGCAAAGGAGTAGGCAATGATTTTGCTCATCGACAACTACGACAGCTTTACGTACAACCTCTACCAGTATCTGTGCGAGCTGGGCGAGGATGTCAGAGTCGCGCGGAACGACAAGATCACGGTCAAACAGATCGAGAAGATAGCGCCAGCCCACATCGTGATTTCCCCAGGCCCAGGCGCGCCGAAGGATGCAGGCGTCTCCAACGCTGTCATCCGTGCCTTCGCCGGGCGCGTGCCCATCTTGGGCGTCTGCCTTGGCCATCAGTGCATCGGCGAGGTCTACGGCGCGACGGTGGCAGGCGCAGGCGAGATCGTCCACGGCAAGACGTCGCGAGTGACCCACGACGGCAAGGGTGTTTTTGCAGGGTTACCAAATCCCTTCGAAGCGATCCGCTACCACTCACTTTCGATTCAGCCGGAGACGGTGCCTGATTGCCTCGAAGTGACGGCAAAGAGCGATTCCGGGGTCATCATGGGCGTGCGGCATAAGGAACTGCTGGTCGAAGGCGTGCAGTTCCACCCGGAGTCCATCCTGACGGTTGTGGGAAAAGACCTTTTGCGAAACTTCCTGAAGATGAGCAAGCAACCTCGAAAGGGAGCCTCCACCGCCAAAGCCACAGAGGGACGACCGAGGGCAAAGGCGACGACCGCATGATTAAAGAAGCCATAGCAAAGCTTATCGACGACCTTGACCTGGGAGAAGCGGAGGCCGGGCAGGTCATGACGGAAATCATGACAGGCGCGGCGACGCCAGCCCAACTAGCGGCATTCCTCGTCGCCCTTCGTGTAAAGGGGGAGACGCCACAGGAAATCCTCGGCTTGGTGCGCGTCATGCGCGAAAAGGCCTTGCGAGTCGATATGCAGGGGCCACTGCTGGACACCTGCGGCACAGGAGGCGACGCCAGCGGCACGTTCAACATCTCGACGGCCTCCGCCATCATCGCCGCGGCGGCAGGAATACGCGTCGCGAAGCACGGCAATCGCTCTGCGACCAGCAAGTGCGGAAGCGCGGATGTCTTAGAGGCGTTGGGCGTGCGCATCACCTTAACGCCAGACCAGGCAAAGCAGTGCATCGAGAAGGTCGGCATCGCCTTTCTCTTCGCCCAGGCCTTTCATCCCTCGATGAAGTATGCCGGGCCCACGCGCGCTGAGATCGGCGTGCGAACGGTCTTCAATATCCTTGGCCCGCTGGCAAACCCGGCGCGCGCGACTCGGCAAGTCGTCGGCGTGGCGCATCCTGACCTGGCTCCTAAGATGGCGAGCGTGCTGCTGGGGCTCGGCGTCGAACATGCCCTGGTTGTTCATGGAGAAGACGGCCTGGACGAAATCACCTTGGGCGGCGCGACAACGATTCATGAAGTGCACGGCGGCAAAGTGTCGTTCACATCCATCACACCCAAAGACCTTGGCCTGCCACAGGCTACGAAAGCCGACCTCGCAGGTGGCGACAAGAAACAGAATGCCCAGATAATCCAAGCACTGTTCAAAGGAGAGAAGGGGCCTAAGCGCCACGCCTTGCTCGCCAACGCAGGGGCGGCACTCTATGTGGGAGGCAAGGCAACGAGCATCAAGGATGGCGTTGGCGCAGCGGCAAAGGTCATCGATAGCGGTGCGGCAGCTAAGAAGCTGGATGAGTGGGCGGCCTTCACGAAGGCGTTGCCAGCGTAAAAAGCAATGCCTACATACCTAGACAAAATCGTCGAGCGCAAGAGGCAAGACCTTGCCGCACAGATGCGGCGCGTTCCAATGGCCGAAATCATGGCGCGCGCGAAATCATCGCCGCCAGCCCTCGACTTCGCTAAAGCTCTCGCTAAACCACCAGGCATTCGCATCATCGCCGAGGTGAAAAAGGCATCGCCATCCCGAGGCGTGATGGCAGCACAGGCAGACCCTGTGGCAGTGGCAAAGGTCTATGCCGGCAATGGGGCGGCGGCAATCTCCGTTCTGACCGAGGAGCCGCACTTCCAAGGCAAGCTCGATTATCTGCTCGACATCAGAAAGGCGCTGGGGGCTACATGCCCGCCGCTTCTGCGAAAGGACTTTATGCTGGAGCCCTATCAAATCTATGAGGCGCGCGCCTACCAGGCCGATGCACTTTTGCTCATCGTCGCCTCCTTAGAAGACACAAAGCTCAAAGGACTGCTGGCACTCACGAAGGAACTTGGCATGGAGGCGCTCGTCGAGGTGCACACAAAAGAGGAGGCAAAGCGAGCATCAGCCTCTGGGGCAAAGGTCATCGGCATCAACAACCGCAACTTGCACACCTTTGTGACCGACCTACAAACGACAAAGGCGGTGCTTCCACAGATCCCGAAGGGGAGCATCGCCGTCGCGGAGAGCGGAATCAAGAGCGCGAAAGACATCGCGATGATGCGGGGATGGGGCGTTCGTGTCTTCCTCATCGGCGAGGCATTGATGACCTCAGACAACCCAGGGGCCACATTAAAGGAGTTCCTTGCGGCAGGCGCCTAAGGTTAAGATTTGTGGCGTCACGAAGCCTGAGTTTGCCTCGGCGGCAGCAGAAGCGGGCGCAGACTATATTGGGCTGATGTTCGCAGAGAGCCCGCGTCGAATCACAAAGGAGCAGGCGAGAGAGATCGTCCAGGCGGTGCGCGGCAAAAAGGGCAAACAGCCAACGCTGGTCGGGGTGTTTGTGAACAGACCCCCCCTTGAGATTGCGACAATGGCGAAAGAGGTCGGCTTCGATATCGCCCAGTTGAGCGGCGACGAGCCGGAGGACGAGTTGGAGGAGTTCACGATTCCGCTCATCAAAGCAGTCCATGTCGACTCTTCGATCCCCGGGCCTGTCAGGCTGCTCACACTCCGTCGGAGGCTCACCTTTCTCAAGCAGCGCAACATACTGCCACTACTGGATACAAAGGTAAAAGGGAAGTATGGCGGCACCGGGCAGCCATTCGACCGTGAGTTGGCGAAGACGCTGGCGCAGGAGTTCGACTTCTTGCTCGCGGGCGGGCTAACACCAGGGAACGTCGGCGAAATCGTGGCGCAGGTGCAGCCGTGGGGCGTGGACGTTTCATCCGGCGTGGAGACGAGCGGAGTCAAGGACATGGCGAAAATTCAAGAGTTTTTGAAGAGGACAAAGGGATGACGCCCTCCGGCCTGCTCTCGAAACAAGGGCTTCTTGCCCGCATAGCCGCCAAGCCGCCTCTTATCGAAGGGGCGATAGACATCGCGACGCAGGTACAGCCGAACGGCGTTGACCTGACACTGCGCGACGTATCGCGGTACGAGGACGCCGGGCTGATCGACTTCTCCAACGCCAAACGCGCACTGCCAAAGCTCGCGCCGCTGACATATAGCGCCAACGGCGAGTTGCATCTGAAGTCCGGCGCATATCTGGTGACCTTCAACGAGATCGTGAACCTGCCCCTGGACCTGGCGGCGCTCGGCAGGACGCGCTCAAGCCTCCTGCGGTGTGGCGCAGCCCTCCACACGGCGGTTTGGGATGCGGGCTACTCGGGCCGCTCGCAAAGTCTCCTGGTCGTCTACAACGAAGCAGGCGTGACGCTTACCCGGGACGCGCGCATCATGCAGTTGGTCTTCTACACCTTGGAGACAGCAACGGCTGAGGGCTATCGCGGGGCGTACCAAGCTGAGAATATCGGAGCGGCAAAGGAGATCTACCTCCTGCGCTCCAAGGAAGAGGCGGGGGCTGCGCTGAAGCAGACGTTCATCACGTCGCCCAGCCTGACAGAAGAAGGCTTCTTGCATGGCTCGGCAACGGTTGAGCAGTGTTTAGCAGTGGCAAATCGAAAATATGCCAAGGTGAAAGAGCTTGTCGCGATGGTGGTCGAGACCAGCAAGCTGACATCGAAGCTGCAATACGACAAGGCGAAGGATGGGCAACTCTACCCTCATATCTACGGGCCCTTGAACCGAGAGGCCGTCGTCGAGGTGCGGGACGTCAGGCAAGACGGAAGCGGGAAGTTCGTGGCAATCGTCTAGGCGAACGTCCTCTTGTACCGCGCCTCGAAGTCCCTCTTCGTGAAGCGGTACGACTGGGTGCCATAGACCTCGACGGCATATGAGGCGATGACAGAGCCAAGCCGTGCCGCATCGATGAGGCTCTTGCCAGCCACGAGTCCTTTCAGAAAGCCGCCCCTATAGGCATCGCCAGCTCCCGTTGGGTCAACGGGGACTTTAGAAAGTTTGACTGCCTGGACTCGAACTTCGTGGTCCTTGGTAGCGACGATGGAACCCTTCTCTGCCAGGGTGGTGACAATCGCTCCCACACGCTTGAGCAGTCGCGCCTTCGATAGCCCCGTCATCTTCATGATGAGACTTAACTCATAATCATTAGAGATCAGCACCTTGGCGCCTGCTACCGCTTCGGCCAAGTCCTGCCCTTTCCATATGGGAAGCGACTGGGCCGGGTCAAAGATATATGGGATGTTTTTTGCCTTATAGGTTTTCGGCAATGTCATCATGTCTCCCAAGTTACCAGCCCCGATGATACCGATGCTGTGCTTCGGGTTGGCCTGCGAGACGTCATACCGGCACGAGTGCTTCATAGCGCCAGGGTTGAATCCCGTTATCTGGTTGTCTGCGGCATCTGTGGTGATATATGCGCCTGCGGTGAACTCCTCTTCGATGACGCGCAGTCCTTCACGAGAGATGCCATTCTCATCGAGCCATTTGAAATAGCGTTCGTAGTCCTTGCCAATGGTTGCCAGGATGGTCGGCTGCTCGTCAAGGAGGCGCAATGCGTAGGCGATGTTCCCGGCGGTGCCGCCCATGCGCTCCACGAGGCCGTTGACGTTAAAGCTCACGTTGAGAACGTGAATCTTATCCGGCATGATGTGGTCGGCAAACTTGCCGGGGAAGTCCATGATGCGGTCGTAGGCCATAGAGCCGGAGACAAAGATGCGATAGCCGGAAGAGGCCGCGAGAAGTGGCGAAAGCATATCGGCGATTACCCCTCCTTCTGTCGTTCGACGAATCGCTCGCTCATATCTTTGAATCCCCGCTCAATACCCATCATTTTTGGCGTCAGTTCGGCCCAGCGCAGCGCCTGATGCTTATCCATTTCAGATTGCAGCGTCAGGAAGCCCAGCGTGAGCTTTACACCATCGGGCCGCATGCCGGCAATCGTCTTTGCAGTATCCAGCGCCGTTGCCATGAGCTTTTCGGAAGGAACGGCTCTATTGACGAGGCCGATGCGCGTGGCCTCCTTGCCGTCAACCGTCATCCCCGTCAACAGCATCTCCTTCGCCTTATCCACGCCGACGAGGCGAGTAAGCCGCGTCGCTGCGCCCCAGCCGCCGATGCCGGCGCCGGTGCTCTTGAGATGCCAATCGCTAAAGGCTGCTGTCTCAGAGGCGATGCGGATGTCGCAGGCCATGATAAGTTCCATGCCGCCAGTCGTGCAAAAGCCGTCGATGACGGCAATCGAAGGTTTCAGCATATCATCGATCTGGTTGACGACGCCGTTGGCCAGCCAGTGAGGCGCGGGACCGCTCGTTGCACGAGCCTTCATGTCAGCGCCGGCGCTGAACCAAGGCCTGCCATCTTCGCGCGGCGCCCCGGTGATCATATAGACTCGCACGTCAGGGTCTTGCTCAATGCGGTTGATTGCGTCTTGCAGTTCTTCCCAAAGGGCCTTGTTGAGGGCGTTCAGGCTTTTGGGGCGATTAAGGGTAATGAGGGCGATATGCCTGGCGGGCGTCTCATACGTGATGTTCTCGTAGGCCATCCCTCACCTCCATGGCGGCTTGCGGCCAACAGCATAGCCTATTCGGGTAAGGGGAAAAAGAAACGGCCCTTCCCAGCGAGCCGGGAAGGGCCGTTCGCCTTCAGAAACAGTTATCTTAGAATGCGCTATCCAGCGTCAGTGTGGTGCGTTCACCAGCGACGACGGCTTTGCCGATGAAGGCGCCGGTACCCCCGCTCCCGGAGCGAAGATGAATCGTCCCGTTCGGCGCGTAGACATTGGCAGAGACTGTGCTGTTTTGGCCGAACTCCACCGCAACGGAACCGACTTCGGCGTCATCGCCACGGTGGCCCTTGTCATCCGT
>CAMAVV010000105.1 GCA_945861815.1 Thermoflexus hugenholtzii JAD2 | reverse complement strand
CGGCGGCCTTTCAGCAGACATGGAGAAGTATCGATGAACAGGCTCGCCGCGAGGAATTATGAATAAGGCTCACACCTTGATTTCAAGAGGCTATGGTATACTTCGCAGCCAGTCGAATCCGTCGTTTTAGAGCACAGCAGCACGTGACTATGCCCGCCGTCCTATCAAGAACGCCACTCCTGGAAGCACATCTGCGTTTGCGGGCGAAAATGGTGCCTTTCGCAGGCTGGGAGATGCCTGTTCAGTATGCGGGCATCATCGCGGAGCATCGCGCGGTGCGCACGGCTTGGGGCATCTTCGATGTCTCGCATATGGGGCGCATCTCCATATTCGGCGATGGGGCCGGCACCCTTCTCGATTCAGTCATAACCTCCGATGTCCTTGGCCTTCCGACCTGGCGCGCGCGGTATGGGCTTATCTGCGACGAGACGGGCGGAATCATCGATGACGTGGTTGTGCTGCGGGAAAACGACGAGACGTGGACTCTGGTTTGCAATGCATCGAATCGCACGGCTGTCGTGGACTGGCTAGAAATCCACCGCCCGAACTCGAGAGAACTGCACATCGTCGACGACACGAAGGACTCAGTGATGGTCGCCGCCCAGGGGCCGCAGGCTATCGAGCGCGTGTCCAACATTTTCGGCCCTTCCATAAAGTCGCTGAAGCGCTTCGGCGGCGTCCGGGTTGAGTGGGGAGGCGTGATAGCCCTGGTGACGCGCACCGGGTACACGGGCGAAGACGGAGTCGAAATCGTCGTACCGGGGGCTGCCGGAATGGAGCTGTGGGATGCGCTGCTGAGTGCAGGGGCGACGCCCTGCGGACTTGGCGCGCGGGATACGCTTCGCCTGGAGGCGGGCCTGCCGCTACACGGGAACGACATCAGCCTGGAGACGAATCCCATCGAGGCGGGGCTGGAGCGATTCGTGCGAGCGGAGGGCGGCTACATCGGAGCAGGAGCGTTCGAAGGCATGCGACAAAAGGGGCCGTCACGACGGCTTGCGGGCTTTCGCGCACTAGAACGCGGCGTTGCACCGAGGCATGGGCACGCGATCTTGCACGATGGCACGCAGGTTGGCGAGATGACAAGCGGCTCCTTCTCGCCGACGCTTGGGATGAACATCGGCATGGGCTATGTGCCAACATCGCTTAGCGCAGTAGGCACGCGGCTATCCGTGGACGTGCGCGGGACGAGCGTCGGCGTGGAAGTCGTGCCTTTGCCTTTCTATAGACGGCAAATTTAGCAAGTGACAAGGAAGCCATGAACCCAAAAGAGCTTCGATACTCGAAAGAGCACGAGTGGGTGCGGATGGAAAAAGACGGGACGGCCACCATCGGCATCACGCACTACGCCCAAGAGCAGCTTGGCGATGTGGTGTATGTCGATCTACCTGAGAAGGGGAAGGCGCTGATACAGTTCAAGAAGTTCGGGGAGATCGAGTCGGTGAAGGCCGTCTCCGACCTCTTTGCCCCGGTGAGCGGTGAGATCGCTGCGGTCAATGCGGGCCTGAAAGAGACGCCGGAACTGGTGAACACAGATCCCTACGGCAAGGGATGGATGCTGAAGGTCAAGCTCAGGGACAAGGTTGAACTGAACAATCTGATGGACTCGCAGGCATACGACCTGCTTCTTCAAGAGACGGCGTAACAACGCGCCGTGATTCCCTACCTTCCAACGACGGAGAGCGACCGCCAGGCGATGCTCGGCGCCATCGGCGTGAAGAGCGTAGATGATTTGTTCGCGGACATCCCAAAGGAGTTCCGCGACCCGGCCCTGAACCTACCCGCCCCGCTCTCAGAACTTGAGCTGAAGCGCGAGCTCCAGCGTAAGGCGGCCAAGAACGCCAACGGCGATGAGTGGGCGTATTTCCTGGGGGCCGGGTCGTACAGGCACTTCATTCCCAGCGTTGTCTGGAACCTGGTGAAGCGCAGCGAATTCCTCACGGCCTACACGCCCTATCAGCCTGAGATAAGCCAGGGCGTGCTGCAAGCCTCCTACGAGTTCCAGTCGCTCTGCTGCCAACTGTTGAATATGGAAGTCGCGAACCTGGGCATGTACGACGGCGCGACGGCCTTCGCGGAGGCGGCGCTGATGGCGTGCCGCCTGACGAAGCGAAGCGCTGTGCGGGCGCTCTCCACCGTGTCGCCTCGATATATCGAAGTGCTGCGAACCTATGCTGTGCCGCAAGGCATCAGCGTGGAGATCGTGGAGGCGGAGACGGCGCGCGGCGGGCCAGAGGTCGCCTGCCTCATGGTGCAAAGCCCCAACTTCCATGGGCAGATCGAGGAGATGGAGCGGCTGGCTAAGGCGACGCATGGCGAAGGCTCGCTTTTCGTTGTCTCCACAGATCCCATCGCGATGGGGCTCCTGCGGCCGCCAGGCGATTACGGCGCGGACATCGCCGTTGCCGAAGGGCAGTCCTTAGGCGTGCCGATGAGCTTTGGCGGGCCATATGTGGGTATCTTCACCTGCAAATCAGCGCACCTGCGGCAGATGCCGGGGCGCATCGTGGGGAAGACGGTGGACGGGAAGGGAACGACGGGCTACGTGCTGACGCTTCAGACGCGGGAGCAGCATATCCGCCGGGAGCGCGCCACCTCCAATATCTGCACGAGCGAAACGCTTATCGCCATCGCGAACGCGGTCTACATGGCGGCCCTTGGCAAATGGGGGATGCGGCGCGTGGCAGAGCTGTGCTACCACAAGGCGCACTACGCGGCTTCGCAGATAGCACAGATACCTGGCTATGCCGTCGCTTCCGGGGGCGTCTTCTTCAAGGAGTTTGTGGTGCGGTGCCCCGTATCGCCTTCAGAAATCAACAAATCGCTTCGCGCCCGAAAGATCGTCGGAGGGCTTGATATCAGCAGTGGGCGCGCGCCGAACAGCATGCTGGTCTGCGTCACAGAGGTGAACACGAAGGGCGAGATCGATTCTCTCGTGGAAGGATTGCGAGAGGCGGCGCATGGAAGATAAACGACGCCTTCTGATGGACCGGAGCCAGCCAGGACGCAGAGGCACGACGCTTCCCCTGTGCGACGTGCCGGAATCGGCGCTGCCTAACGCGCGGCACCTGCGGGACAACCTGCCGATGCCGGAGGTGAGCGAGCCGGAGATCGTCCGGTACTTCACACACCTGAGCCAACTTAACTATGGCGTGGATACGGGCTTCTATCCCCTCGGCTCGTGCACGATGAAGTACAACCCGAAGCTGCATGAGGATGCCGCGTCTCTGCCGGGTTTCGCGAATATCCACCCGCTGCTGGAGGGCGACCTTTCGCAGGGGGCGCTTCAGCTGATGCACGAGCTTCAACAGGCGCTTGCGGAGATCGCGGGCCTGCACCGGTGCAGCCTGCCACCCGTCGCGGGGGCGCACGGCGAGTATGCCGGGATGCACGTGATCCGGGCGGCACAGATCGCCAGGGGGCAAGGCCACCGCAAGACAGTCATCATCCCTGATTCGGCGCATGGCACAAACCCGGCCACGGCGGCGATGTGCGGCTTCCAGGTGGCCTCTGTGCCGGCGGATGGCGATGGCAATATGGACCTGGGGAAGCTGCGAGAGGCGCTGGCAGGCGGAGACGTCGTTGCGCTGATGATTACGCTGCCCAGCACGCTAGGACTCTTCGATAGGAACATCGTCGAGATATGCCGGATAGTGCACGCGGCAGGCGGCTATGTGTACGGCGACGGCGCGAACCTTAACGCCCTTCTAGGCCGGGTGAAAATGGGGCAGCTTGGCTTTGACGTTGTGCACATGAACCTGCACAAGACGTTTACCACACCCCACGGCGGCGGCGGCCCCGGCTCCGGGGCAATCAGCGTCAGCAGGGAGCTTGCCTCTTTCTGCGCGACGCCTGTCGTCACCTTCCGCAACGGCCGCTACCAGCTTGAGACGCCGGACAAGAGCTTTGGACGCATCTCAACGTTTCATGGGAACTTCGGCAACCTGGTGCGTGCCTACTGCTATGTGCGGATGCTGGGCGCGGCGGGCCTGCGCGAGGTAAGCGGAAATGCGGTGCTCCACGCCAACTATATCCAGGCCAAGTTAAAGAAGACATTCGGACTGGCCTACCAGCGGCACTGCATGCATGAGGTCGTTTTCTCCCCGACACACTTCAAGAAGCACGGCGTGCGGTCACTCGATGTGGCAAAGCGGCTTATCGATTACGGCTACCACCCGCCAACGATGTACTTCCCCCTTGTGGTGGAAGAGGCGCTGATGGTGGAGCCGACGGAGACGGAGACGAAGGAGACGCTGGACTCGTTCATCGAGGCGATGGAGAAGATCGCCGACGAGGTGAGGACATCGCCGCAGGTGCTGCACGATGCGCCGCATAACTCGCCAGTCGGACGCTTAGATGAGGCGCGCGCAGCACGACAGCCGGACCTGCGATGGCGGAAGGCTGTCTAGGCAGGCGGCTTTGCCTTATGGGAGACCTCTCCCTAAATCCCTCTCCCGGCCGGGGCCAATGCTACTGGCCTCTGGGAGAGGGATAAGGAAGGACAGGAGGGTGGAAGAGACCCTCTCTCCTTGGTTTCTTCCAGGGACTCTTCCATAAGAGGGCGCGAGGGCGAGCTTACGAAGATGGGAAGACCTCGGCGCTCACCGGGCACATGGGTAACACTTTCCATACAAAGGCTGGCGACTAGACCTTTGCCTTGATCTTCGAAAAGTCGAAGCTGACGACATCGGTCAGGGACAAAGAGTAGATGCTGCCCCGCGAGCCAGGAGCAACAGGGTCGCCACCGCGCTCCAACAGCGGGATGAGAGAGCCGACGAGCATGCCGTTGATGACGATGGATGCACGCCCGTGGATTGTCGCACCCTTGATCTCGTAGTAGGTTGGCGCGCGCTCCAAGATGCAGCAGACACGATCGTCTTTGAGGATGTTGGCAAAGGTGCGCGTCTCGCGGGGCACGCGAAAGTAGAAGGTCCCATCGGAGACGCAGCAGGCCACAGCATCGGCCCAGAGGCCGCCGTCCTCATCGTTCGCGCCGACGATGCACCAGCGCTCACCTTGGGCAAAGGCCAGTAGTTCGTCACGGGTGAGGGCGATGCTTTCCCTTGGCATCAGCGCCTCTTCCTCACATCTGCCAGCGGGGCGGCCTCGCTGGGGACGATCTCTACGATGATGCGCTTGCCACTGGCGAGGCGCTCTTTGGAGCGGCCTGAGACGCCTTGGGAGACCCAGCTTGAGGTTTCAGGCGTTTCTCGCGTTGGAAGCTCCGCACCTTCGCGTATCCGCGCGTGGCCGCGCACGAGGGCTGCCTTGAAGGCCGGGGCATCGTGCTTGGCGGTGACGAGGCAGGCGGTCGTTGAGTCGCGCTGGAAGTTCAGGACTTTGGCGCTTTTGCGGTAGGTGCTGAACTGGATATGCCCATCGCCGATGAGGCAGAGCATGGGGTGGCCCGTTGGCGATCCATCTTTGCGCCGCGACAAGAGAAACGTCCGGGGGTTGTTGCGGACGAACTCCAGCACGTCAGGCGGCAGTGGGATTTCTTTAGCAGGCATAGGCTACTTTTTGATGGGGGCGAAGCGGGCGCGGACGTCGGCGACGGTGGCGACTTCGCGGCCCATGCTGCGCGCGAGGCCGGCGATCTCGCGGATGCGCTCGGCGTTGGTGGGCAGGTAGCCATCGCCGCCGGGGTTATCGCCCAGGCCGACGCGCACGTGGCCGCCGTTGGCAATGGCCCACTTCCAGCAGGCAAGCGCCGACTTGTAGTTGACGCCGAAGGGGAGGAAGAGCCATTCGCAGTCCATGCCCTTGGGAATCATCCCGGCAAAGACCTCCAGGTAGCGAGGCTCGGGAGGAAAGCCGAAGGGATGGTTCTCGGCCATGAAGAACTTAAGGAGAAAGGGGCGATGGTAGAGGCCCATCTTCGACATGACGATGCTGTGGCGCACCATCCCCGGCTCGAAGATGTCATGGGAGACCCAGAGATTGTGCTTCCGGGCGAACCCCATGTGGTGCATGATGCAGGACCAGGGGTCGTAAAGGACGGTGTCGTCCAGGCTGCGTCCCACGAACTTGTTCGTGGCGGGGTCCACTTTGATGATGTTGACC
>CAMAVV010000104.1 GCA_945861815.1 Thermoflexus hugenholtzii JAD2 | reverse complement strand
TTTCTTTGGCGCGCTCATCGGCGCAGCAGCCTTTGGCCTCCGGCAAGCGAGCCCGGTTGCATATGTGCTCGTCGGCGCGATTATGCTGCGAAGCGTCTTCACCGTGCGCGGCCTTGGCAAGGCGGGGAAGCAAGTCGAAGAAGTTCTCTCCCAGGGCGATGTTGATGCGGCGCGGCGCGATTTGCGCAGCCTGGTGAGCCGCGATACTTCGAAGTTATCGAAGTCACAAGCGGCGGGGGCGGCTATCGAGTCGGTCGCGGAGAATACGACGGATAGTTTCGTCGCGCCCTGGATTGCGTTCGCCGTCTTCGGCCTGCCGGGGGCGTATTGCTATCGTGTCGTGAATACTCTCGACAGTATGATCGGCTATCGGGAAAAGTACGAATGGCTGGGCAAAGCCTCGGCGCGCCTGGACGATGGGCTGAACTTTTTGCCATCGCGCATCAGCGCGTTGCTGTTGCTTGCGGCAGGTGTGGTCAGAAAGGTAGATGCGCGGCGCGGCTGGTCGGTCATGCGGCGCGACCACGGGCTGACGGCCAGTCCGAATGCGGGCTGGACGATGAGCGCGGCATCCGGACTGCTGGGGGTTGCCCTGGGAAAGCCTGGGCACTATCTCCTGGGCGAGGGCCTTCGCGAACCTGTGGCGCGCGACATCGGTGCGGCAGTCACCCTGTGCTACGCTGTTGGCGTTTTAGGCGCACTCGTCGCGGGGAGCGTGACGTTGTTTCGCGCCTGCGTAACGTCGTAGGAGAGGCATGTCGTACAAGAGCACAACAGTCGTTCACGGCGGGCTCGATGCGGCAGAGCTTCATGCGGCTGGCGTTAACCCGAAGGATGCGCTGGACTTCAGCGCGAGCCTCAATCCTCTCGGTGCGCCTCCTGGTGTGCGCAATGCCATCGCCAAGGCGGATATCGCCAACTATCCAGACCGTCGTTCGACTACGCTTGTTGACGCGCTATCAAAGCAGCTCAGCGTTCCGCGCGACTGCATCCTCCCCGGCAATGGCTCGTCGGAGCTGATCCATCTCTTCGCCCAGGCCTACATTCGCCCTGGAGACGCCTTCTGCCTCTTCACGCCAACCTTCGGCGAGTACGAGGGGGCGTGCAATGCCGCCGGAGGGAAGGCGGTTCGCATCAAGGCGCGCGAAGCGGACGGTTTTATGTGGCGCAGCGAGGAGGCAACCGCAGTGATTCGGAAGTCACAGCCCAAGCTCGCCTTTCTTTGCAATCCCAACAATCCAACAGGCGTGCTTGTAAGCAAGCTATTTGTTGAGAGCGTGGCGAAAGCTCTGCCCGATGATAGCCTTCTCGTCCTCGATGAGGCGTACATCGCCTTTGCGGAGAAGGCGTGGGACTCGCTTCCCCTTGCACGCAAAGGACGGGTCGCCATCATGCGCTCCATGACCAAAGACTATGGTTTAGCTGGGATACGCCTTGGCTATCTCGTCGCCGCGCCTCACGTCATTGAACGCCTTCGCCCGCACCAGCCTAGCTGGAGCGTCAGCAGCGTGGCGCAGGCGGCGGGTGTGTACGCTCTCTCCCAGGCTGGGCATGTAGGGTGCGCGCGCCGCGAAGTACGCACGGCGAAGGACTATCTCGCGGGCGAACTACGCAAGCTGGGCCTAGGTGTTCAGCCGTCCAAGGCTAACTTTTTGCTAGTAAAGGTGGGCGATGCAAGCGATGTTCGCGCGAGGCTCCTCAAAAAGGGCATGATTGTGCGCGACTGCGCGTCGTTCGGCCTGCCCTCTTATATAAGGATAGGGATTCGCAAGGCTAACGACTGCCGCCGCCTGGTCGCTTCCCTCAAGGAGGTTTTCCCCCGTGGGTAAGTGGCACCTCGTCAGGCACGGGCGCACCGCCTGGAACGCCGAGGGCCGATTGCAAGGGCATTCCAACACGCCCCTGGGCGATGAGGGCCGTCGGCAGGTGGAACGCCTTGCCATTCGCCTGAGCCACAAGCAGTTCGCCGCGATCTACGCCAGCGACCTCACCCGCGCCTTCGACACCGCCGGGATTCTTTCCCAGGGCCGTCTCTTGCCGGCGCCGATGGCCGATCTGCGCGAAACGATGCACGGCGCGTGGGAGGGACTGACCTTCAAAGAGGCGCAGTTGCGCTATCCAGTGGAGTACGAACGGTTCATGAAGTCTCCCGACTCGGGCTTCTCCGCGCCGGGTGGCGAAAGTATCCTCGACGTGTCAGCCAGGGTAAAGAAGGCCATCGAGCGCATAAAGGCTGCCCATTGCGAAGAAGACGACGTGCTTGTCGTCGGCCATAGTGGCTCCATCAACGTTCTCGCCTTCGCCCTTCTTGATATCCCGCTCGCCTATTACTGGCGCGTGCGCACCGAACCGGCGAGCCTCTCCATCGTGAATGTTCAGCAGGGCGTCGCGACGCTGGAGCTATGGAACGACACCTCGCATCTGGAGGAACGCCGTGGCGAGTGAGCGGCGCGCGAAGGCCCTCATGGTGCAGGGGACGACTTCCCACGCTGGGAAATCGGTCCTTGTCACTGCCCTCTGCCGCATCTTTTCCCGAGAGGGCTATGCCGTTGCGCCGTTCAAATCGCAGAACATGTCGCTCAACTCATACGTGACCATCGAAGGAGGCGAGATCGGGAGGGCGCAAGCTGTCCAGGCCGAGGCGGCGATGGCGATAGCGCACGTGGATATGAATCCTATCTTGCTCAAGCCCGAAGGCGAGAGCCGCTCCCAGGTGGTGGTTCTCGGCAAGCCGACGACTGCCCTGGAGCCGCGCGCTTACTATCAAGAGCGGCACAAGCTGTGGCCCGTTGTGACCCAGGCGCTGGACCGCCTGCGGAGCGAATACGACATCGTGGTCATCGAAGGGGCAGGCAGCCCGGCGGAGATCAACCTGCGCGACCACGAGATCGTGAACATGCGCGTTGCCCGCTATGCCGATGCTCCAGTGATTGTGGCCGGGGATATCGATCGCGGCGGCGTCTTCGCCTCGCTCTTTGGGACCGTTGAATTGCTGCGGCCTGAGGAGCGCGCCCTGGTGAAGGCCTTTGTCATCAACAAGATGCGCGGCGACCATTCGCTCCTGGACCCTGGGATCGCCGAGCTGCATGCGCGAACGGGCATCCCCATCGCGGGCGTGCTGCCCTACTTCACCGATATCCATATCCCGGAGGAAGATTCCCTGGGGCTCGATGCGCCCGCGTCAAGCGACGCGACCGCTGCTATCGATGTCGCCGTCATCCGCTTGCCGCATCTCGCCAACTTCGACGACTTCGATCCCATCCGCCGGGAGCTTGGCACGCGCCTGCGCTATATCGCCTCTGTCTCTGAGCTTGGCTCCCCTGACCTCATCGTTCTCCCTGGGTCGAAGACGACCATCGCCGACTTGCAATGGCTGCGCGCCCAAGGCCTCGCCCAGGCGATTGCGGCGCGGAGGGCGAAGGGCACGCCGGTGATAGGCATCTGCGGAGGATTCCAGATGCTGGGCAAGCGCCTTTTCGATCCCCAGGGAGTCGAGTCGCAGATGCGGGAGGCCCAAGGGCTTGGCCTGCTGCTGCATACGACGGTCTTTGAAGCGGCGAAGACGACGCACCAGGTGAAGGCGGCGATCGTGGAGAGGCGAGGGATGCTATCGCTCTGCGGCGAGGGGCCTATCGCTGGCTACGAGATACACATGGGAAAAAGCGAGGGCGATGTCGGCCCTGCGCCATTTATGTTCACGAGCCGTTCCGGGAAAGCAGTCTCGGCGCGCGATGGGCAGATGGACAACGATGGCCTCACAGTCGGGACCTATATGCATGGCCTCTTCCATAATGCAAACCTGCGCCGCGGCCTCTTGCAGTGGCTCGCCGCCAGGAAGGGCGTGACGTTGCCTGCGCATACTGGCGACCTCGACCAGGACAAGGAGTACGATCGCCTCGCTGACTTTGTGGAACGGCATCTCGATATGTCGCTGATACGGCGCATCGCCGGGCTTGAGCGGGTGCGCGCATGAGCAAGAAAGGCGAGCTGATCCTCATTCTCGGCGGCGCGCGTTCAGGGAAGAGCGCATTCGCCGAACAGCTTGCCGCTGCGCGTTCCAAAGTGTTGTTCGTTGCCACAGCCCAGGCCCTGGACGGGGAGATGAAGAGGCGCATCGTAGCGCACAGGCGCAAACGGCCTGCGGCGTGGACGACGCTTGAAGAGCCTGTTGATGTCGCCGCTGCTCTCGAGAAACAGGGAGGCGATTTCGATACGATTCTCCTCGACTGCCTGACGCTTTGGGTGAGCAACCTCATGTTGCGGGAGAAGAGCGAAACGAAGGCAGAGGTGGAGATACTCGCTCAGGCGCAGCGGCTTGTTGCACTGTGTGCCAGGGGCAAAGCCACATGGATCGTCGTCACCAACGAAGTCGGCTTGGGCATCGTGCCGCCAACAAAGCTCGGCCGCCGCTACCGCGACCTCCTTGGCAAAGTGAACCAGATCTTTGCCGCCCGCGCCGACAAGGTCTACCTGATGGTGGCCGGGTTCGCCCTCGATGTGAAAGCGGCGGGCGGCAAACCTTTCGCAGAGCTGGTTCGCGGCGGGACGAAGCGATGACGACGCCAAGCGCCTCGCGACGGCGGTTGATTGGCACCGCGACCGCCAAAGTCCCTGGCGCCTGCGGCGAACTCGTCCAGGGCTACATCGATGGCAGGCACTTCCATGTCACGTGCCCAATTGATTTCTATTCGACTGTGCGCGTCGAACTTCTGCCTGGCTCTGGCCGCGTCGTTGCCCCGGCGGACTGTCCAAAGGCCCGTCGTGCAGTTGAGGCGGCGCTTGCCCACCTTCGCCGGGTAGATGTCGATGCGAAACTCTCTATCGAAAGTCCTCTCCCTCGAGAAAAGGGCATGGCGAGTAGCACTGCTGACGTCGTTGGCGCGATCAAGGCGACTGCGGCGGCCCTTGGCAAAGGACTGGCCCCGGGCGACGTTGCGTTGCTGGCCGTCTCCATCGAGCCGAGCGACGGCTTGATGCTTGAAGGTATCGCCCTCTTCGACCACCGCACCGCCTCGCTGATGGAAAGCCTTGGCGCGCCGCCGCCGATGCGCATCCTGATTCTCGACTTTGGCGGCGAAGTGGAGACGCTCTCTTTCAACGCCGTCGATCGCTCGGCGCAACTTGCCGCCCGCGAATCGAAGTGGCGAGAGGCGCTCTCCCTGGTGCGGGATGGCCTGCGCCGCGGCGAGGCTGCCCTCATCGCCCAAGGCGCGACGCTTAGCGCCAGGACGCATCAGGAGATTGTCCCCCATCCGCATTTCACTGATGCCCTGGCCTTTGCGAAAAAGGTTGATGCCCTTGGGGTGAACATCGCCCATAGCGGCACGGTGATCGGACTGCTCTTTGACGATGACGCGGCGCGCGTAACCAGGGCAGAGGCTGATGCGAGAGCGACGCTCATAGCTTTGCAGAAGACCTATGCGACGCGGCTCATTGGCGTTCAGCCGATGCGCCGCGCCACATCGAGGGCGCGCGCTTGGTTGTAGTCCACCACCAGCACCTTGGCCCCGGCCTGGGCTAGGGCTGCCGCGCTCGCTTCGCCCATACCACGCCCGCCTCCGGCCACCATCGCCGTCTTGCCCTTAAGAGATGCCTTCGCGAGATAGTCCATTACGCGCTCCATGTTGCGAGGCATTCTAGGAGTCACAGATATCGCTGTCCAACATCCCAGGTATTTTGCCGGGGCATGATGCCCTCGCTGGAATGGTCTCGCTACTCGGCCTGGAGGGTGTCGCTAAAGATTCGGAAAGTTGCTGTGAGAATTGCGATTTTCCTGAGGTCACAAGGTGTTAGTTGACACTAACGTAAGTATATGCTAACTTATGCCTCGCCTTATGGACACTGCCTTACACGCCATCGCTGAACCAAACCGGAGAGAGATCCTGCGGCTCGTCAAAGACCGCGAGCGCTCCGCCGGGGAAGTCGCGGCCTTCTTCGACCTCACACGTCCGGCAATCTCTCAGCATCTGCAGGTGCTGGCGAATGCCGGGCTCGTCACGGTACGAAAGGAAGGAACACGGCGTATGTACAGAGCGAGGCCTGAGGGGTTGGAAGGATTGCGGGAGTACATCGAAGAGTTTTGGATCGAACGTCTAACGATGCTAAAAGAGGCTGCTGAGGA
>CAMAVV010000103.1 GCA_945861815.1 Thermoflexus hugenholtzii JAD2 | reverse complement strand
GTGGACAAAGCCCTGGACCAGACCGGCGACGTCTCGCGCACGAAGTTCGAAGAGGCGGCGACGGCCACCGCCGTGGCGCGCCAGCGCGGCAACAACCCGTCCCCCTTCTAGCGCGCCCTCGCATCGCGTACAATGATTCCCACTTCCCGCCTGGCTGGCTCGTCGCCTCCCAAGGGTCGCCAGGCACCGAATATGTGAAGCGAGTTACGCCCTCTTGAGCGATCCGCCTGCCATGTCCGCCCCCGGCCAGGGACCCCACAAAGGAGTCCTGCGCGCCTACGGCCAGTATCTCCCCCTCACCGGCAAAACGCCGCTCCTCTCCCTTGGCGAAGGCGATACGCCCCTCGTCCGCTCCCAGAACCTGGAGCGGGAGCTAAAGGTCGGCGCGCTCTACTTCAAGCTGGAAGGCTGCAACCCCACAGGCTCCTTCAAAGACCGGGGCATGGTGGTGGCAGTCGCCAAGGCGCTGGAGGAGCAGAGCAAGGCCATCATCTGCGCCTCCACCGGCAACACCAGCGCCTCTGCCGCAGCTTACGCCGCCCGGGCAGGCATCCAGTGCGCCGTGGTGGTGCCCAAGGGCAACATCGCCCTGGGAAAGATGGCGCAAGGGATGGCCTACGGCGCAAAGGTCATCACCGTGGAGGGCAACTTCGACCAGGCGCTGCGCATCGTGCGCGAGGTCTCCCAAAGGCAACCCATCACCCTGGTGAACTCGGTCAACCCCCACCGCATCGAAGGTCAGAAGACAGCGGCATTCGAAGTCGCCGACGTGCTCGGCGATGCGCCGGACCTCCTCTGCATCCCCGTGGGCAACGCCGGCAACATCACCGCATACTGGAAAGGCTTCAAGGAATACCATTCGAAGAAGAAGACGACCAAAAAGCCCAAGATGATGGGCTTCCAGGCCGAGGGGGCTGCGCCCATCGTGCGCGGTCACCCGGTGGAAGTGCCCACTACCATCGCCTCGGCGATACGCATCGGCAACCCGGCCAGCTGGAAGAACGCCCTCGCGGCGCGCGACGAGTCAGGCGGCGCAATCGACATGGTGAGCGACGCGGAGATCATCGAGGCATACCAGCAGCTTGCGCGCAAAGAAGGCCTCTTCGCCGAACCTGCCTCTGCCGCCTCCCTCGCCGGGCTGATGAAGCTTCGCCGCCAGGGCCTCGACCTTTCGAAGAAGACCGTCGTCTGCGTCCTCACCGGCAGCGGCCTCAAGGACCCGGACACAGCGACAAAGAGCGTGAAGGCCGACATCGTCACCATCATGCCCGACCTGCCTGCGCTGGAAGAGGTTTTGGGCTTCCGGTAAACTTTCGCCCCTCCCCCTTCTGTCAACTTGTGGTTCCTGGTTCCTATCTGGTAGATTGAAACGTCGTTCTGCCCCCTCGTTCGCTCCGTCTGCTCCAACTGTTTGGCTTACCAACGCCCAGGAGGCGAATCGTGGACTCTCCCCGCATAAAGACTGCCGTTATCGCAATCATCAAGGCCATCGGCGAGAACCCCAAGCGCGAAGGCCTTGCCGATACGCCCCGGCGCATCGCCGAGATGTATGAAGAACTCTTCGCAGGCTTGAAGCTCGACCCCACCAAAGAGCTGGAGGTCGGCTTTGACGAAGGCCACCAGGAGATGGTGGTGCTGAAGGACATCCCCTTCTACTCCATGTGCGAACACCACTTCCTCCCCTTCTTCGGCACCGCCGCGATCGGCTATCTGCCTAACGGGCGTGTCGTCGGCCTCAGCAAGCTAGCGCGCGTTGTGGAGATCCTCGCCCGACGCCCTCAGCTCCAGGAGCGCCTTACTTCGCAGATCGCCGACACGATAGACAAGGCGATCCACCCTTCGGGCGTCGGCGTGGTCATCAAGGCTGAGCACCTCTGCATGACCATGCGCGGCATCAAGAAGCCCGGCTCCAACATGGTCACCTCCGCCGTCCGCGGCAAGTTCAAGCAGAGCCAGGTCACCCGCGCCGAGTTCCTTTCCCTCATCCAGGACTGACGTGGCCCTGTCCGTTCACACAGAGACCTTCGAGAGCCTGTGGCGTGAGTGGCATGACCTCGCCGGCCTCTCGCCCACGCGCTCCGTCTTCACCACGCCCGCATGGCTCCACCCCTGGTGGCAAAGCCAGCGCACAAGCGAGCAACTCTCCCTCCTCGCCTTTCGCGATGGCGGCCGCCTCGTTGGCCTCGCGCCCATGATGCGCTGCCCCGACGCCGTACGCCTCCTCGCGCTCACGGATGTCTGCGACTATCACGATGTGCTCTACAGGCCAGAGGCCGAGGAGAGCTTTTACCCGGCAGTCGTTGACGCCTTTGAAAAGCAAGGCTGGACGCGGGTAGAACTGGAAGGCATCGTCGAAAGCTCGCCGACGCTGCGAAGGCTGACGGGCGCAGCCTTAGGCAAAGGGTGGACGGTAGAGCAGTTGGTGGACGGCGTCTCGCCTGAGGTGGCGCTCCCATCATCGTGGGACGGCTACCTGGAATCACTTGATGGCAAGGACCGCCACGAGCTGAAGCGCAAGCTGCGCAAGCTCACCGGCGCTGGGCGCGTCGAGTGCTTCGACGCCGTGGAGCGCCAACCTTTGCCTGAGGTCATGACCACCTTTGCGGCGCTGATGCGGTCAAGCCGGGAAGACAAGGCACAGTTCCTCACGCCTGAGCGCGAGCAGTTCTTCCGCACCCTGGCCGAGGCGATGCACAAGGAAGGCTGGCTCCGCCTCTACTTCCTCACCCTGGACGGCCACGTGACCGCCGCCTCACTCCTCTTTGATTATGACAATGGCTTCTATCTCTACAACAGCGGCTTCGATACGCGCTACGCATCACTCAGCGTCGGCCTGCTGGTGAAAGCGCTGTGTCTGCAAGACGCCATCGCCAAGGGGTGCCGCCTCTTCAGCTTCCTTCGCGGTTCCGAACCGTACAAGTACAGCCTTGGCGCGAAGGACGTGCGTCTCCACAAGCTCATCCTGAAGAAGGGTTCGTAGCGTTTGGCAACCGCTGCCATATCGAGTATCCTTCAGATGTCGGCGCTTCGGCTCTCCCTCCCTCAACCCTAGCTGCTTGAAAGTACTGCATGCGAGTTGCCCTCGTTAGCGTCCACGGCTGCCCAACGGCGCGCCTTGGCGCAAAAGATACCGGCGGCATGAACGTCCTCCTCCGGGAGACGGCGCGAGAGCTTGGCCGGCTTGGCATCGGCGTCGATATCTACACCCGCACCCACGACCCGCGCGACCATAAAATCATCCCCATCGGCGAGCGGGCGCGCGTCATCCACCTCAACGCCGGCGACCTCGATGCCCCCAAGCGCGGCCTGATCAACCACCTGCCCGATTTCACTCGCGAGCTCTTCGCCTTCGCCCAGTCGGAAAACCTTCGCTACGACCTCATCCACGCCCACTACTGGCTCTCTGCCCCAGTGGCCTTTGCGCTCAAGGAGCGCTGGAACATCCCCGTCGCCGTGAGCTTTCACACGCTAGGCAAGGTGCAAAGCATCGTGCGGGCAGGCGAACCCGACGCGAAAGACCGCGTCCCGGTTGAGGAAATGGCCGTCGCCCAAGCCGACTCCATCGTGGCAGGCAGTCCCCATGAGATCGAGCAGTTGGTGAACCTCTACGGCGCGCACAACGACAAGCTCTCCCTCGTCCCCTGCGGCATCGATCAAGCCCTCTTCAAGCCCATCGCCCAGCGTGAGGCCCGCGACGCACTTGGGCTAAACGGCCACAAGATCGTCCTCTTCGTCGGGCGCATGGAGCCCATCAAGGGAGCAGACGTGCTTCTTCGCGCCGTCGCCAGCCTGGAACATAGCCTGAACACACAGCTCATCGTCATCGGCGGCAGCGCAGACGACGCTGAGCGAACGCGGCTCCAGCGCATGGCTCGCGGCCTTGGCGTTGACCACCGTCTCCTCTTCCTCGACGCTGTGCCGCAGAAAGAGCTTCCCCTCTACTACAACGCCGCCGACGTCTGTGTCGTCCCGTCCTTCTACGAGACCTTCGGCCTGGTTGCCCTCGAGTCGCTGGCCTGCGGCACGCCTGTCATAGCCGCGAAGGTTGGCGGCCTCCAGCACACCGTCGCCGATGGCAAGACGGGCTACCTGGTGCCGTGGCATTGTCCGGAGCCTTACGCCGAAAAGCTGGAAGTGCTGCTGACCAACGACCACCTGCGCCACACCCTCGGCGCAGCGGCACACGAGTCGACAAAGGGGCAGTCGTGGGAAGTGGCAGCGCGGCGCGTGCTGACGGTGTATGAGGCGCTTGTTGGCGAAGGGGCGAAGGCCTAGAGTCCCTTCTCCCACCAATCGATGTCGTATATCCGCGTGAAGCCCACTGCCTTGTAAAGCTCCACGGCTGGCGTGTTATCGGCGTAAACCGTCAGCTCAACGGCAGTCGCCCCGCGACGCTTCAGGTCGGCGATGCTGGCGTCGAGCATCGCGCGCCCAAGCCCCTGCCCTCGATAGGCCGGGTCCACGCCGATCATCCAGATGATGCCCACTGCGCCATCCTTGCCCTTGTTCACCCGGGTCCAGCAATAGGCGGCAGGCGCGCCCTTCGACTCTAGGATGAGGGCATCCTGCACCTTGCTCCCTCGCATCCGCAGGCGGTAGTGCAGCTCCGTTGGCACGTTCGGCGCAAAGCCCCAACTGCCGCCAAAGGCCCGGTTCTGAATCGTGGTGACCAGCGGCTCTTCCCCCGGCTGGAGCTGTCGCACTTCCATCTCAGTCTGCTTGGCCTTTACCGGGGCCTTCCACCGCTTCACATCGAGTCGCATCTGCCACTGGCTCTTCACATGGGTAAAGCCCAGCTTCTTGTAGAGATAGGCGGCCTCGCGGTCATGGCCTTGCGCCGAAAGGTGCGCCGCCTTCGCGCCTAGGCTCTTGGCGTGGGAGAGGCTCCGCGCAAGGAGCGCCTCACCTAGCTCAACGCGCTCCCTCGACGGCGCGACTCCCCATTCGATGACGGCGCGCCCGATGCTTAGCTCAGGCACCACCAGCCCATAGCCAACAGCTTTGCCCTTCTCCGAAATGATGAAGCAGTCGCGAAGGGGGCGAAGGTTCGGCTGGCCAAGGTAGTCCTTCGCATCGGCGGCCGTGTACCGCGCGCCAGGGCCGCGGCTGAGGCGAACGATGCGGGCGTAGGAGGCCAGGTCGGCCTGCGTGAACCGTCGTATGTTTGCAGCGCTCATGGTGTTGCCTTTGGCAGGGCTTGGGAACCAGACGATAGCCTACCACGTACCCTTCTGTGAGACCCGTCTCCCAACCCAGGAATTTACCTTGACGTTTCGAATGTGAAAAGAGTAACATAGTTGCGCGCCCAAACCAGGTATTCCCCATGTTCGCGCGCCTTCGAGGCTGCCGTGGAAGCAATCGACTACTTTCGGGCGATAGTTCGCTGGATCCACGCCGTCGCCGCGGTGGTGTGGGTAGGGGGAAGCATCTTTTACCTTTTCGTCCTTCGCCCGTCCTTCGCCGAAGCCCAGCTCGGCCCAGCCAGAGGCCCCTTCGAGGGCGTGCTCAACCGGCGCTTTCGCGACCTGGTGGACATCACCATCATCACCCTCATCCTCAGCGGCGTCATCATGACATTTGACCGCTTGCAGTCCGCGCCCATCACCGCCATGTACTACACCGTCCTTGCGCTGAAGCTACTCGCGGCCCTCTCCATGTTCCTCCTCGCCCGCGACCTCGGCACGCGCCTGGGGCGCATGGGACGCCGCAGCGCCGCGCCAAAGTCCGAGCCTACCCTTGCGGAGCCTTCCCCTACAAAGCAAGGCTGGCGGCGCATGCTTTCACCTTCACGAATGATTCTCGTCCTTGGCCTTATCGCCTTCTTCCTCTCGACCCTCCTCATCCATATCTATGAGAGCGACGTGAGCGGCCTATGACAACCTCTGCGAGCGCATCGCCACCGCCAGAGGCAAAGGGCGGCTGGTTCACGCGCGCCAACAAGAAGCTCATCGCCGTAGTGCTCATCGTCCTTATCGCCATCGGCATCCTTATCGGCACGAGCCTTCGCGGCGCGCTCACCTACTACATCACCGTCGATGAGCTGACGGCCAGAGGCGCGGAGGGCTACGGCGATCGGGTGCGCGTCGGCGGGCGCGTGCTGAAAGGCACTATCGTGAAGGACGCCCAGAACAACCTCTCGTTCACGATGTACCACAATGAGCCGACCACCA
>CAMAVV010000102.1 GCA_945861815.1 Thermoflexus hugenholtzii JAD2 | reverse complement strand
ACCAGGCCTACGCCGACTACAACGACGTGATGTACCTGTCGGAGGAGATCTACAAATACCTGGCCCAGCAGGTGAACGGCTCCCTGCTCCTGCCCCCCCGCTCCCTCAACGGCACCGAGGTCGTCCTCGACCTCTCGAAGCCCTGGCGGCGCCTTCCCTATCTCGACGCCATCCGCGAGTTCACTGGCGTTGACGTCTCCCAGGTCTCCAGCCTAGCCGACGCCATCACCGCCGCATCCCGGGCAGGCGTGAAAACGGACGGCATGGAGAAGATGGACTGGGAACAAGTGCTAGGAGAAATCTTCGACCAGAAGGTCGAAGAGCATCTCATCGAACCGACCTTTATCATCGACTACCCCGCTGGCCTTTGCCCCCTGACCAAGCGCCATCGCGACAACCCGAAGCTGGCAGAGCGCTTCGAGCTCTACATGGCAGGCATGGAGATGGCCAACGCCTTCTCCGAACTCTCCGACCCCGCCTACCAGCGCGAGCAGTTCGAGGCCCAGAAGCGCCGCGCCGCCGCAGGCGACGAAGAGACCCAGCCGATGGACGACGACTATCTGACTGCCCTCGAATATGGTCTGCCGCCGACAGGCGGACTGGGCATCGGCGTCGACCGCGCCGTCATGATGCTCACCGGCGCAACAAGCGTCCGCGACATCATCCTCTTCCCACAGCAACGCCAGGCCCAATCGGAAACGTGATCGACCCCCGGAAAACGTAGGGGCCTGGTTCAACCCGGCCCTCCAATCACCGATAGGAGAACGTCGTGGAAATCCGACAGCGTGTGCGAGAGATCAGCGTCGAAAGCGGCTGGGCCTTGATGAAGCTGGAGGGCGTGCCGGACAAGCCGGGCATCGCCGCTCAGGTCTTTGGCGCAGTCGCCAAGGCTGGCATCTCCGTCGAGCTCATCCTCCAGAACTCCAGCGTAAACAAAGTCACCGATATCTCCTTCACCGTCCGCCAGGGCGACGCCGCCGTCACGCGACGCATCCTCGATTCGCTGAAGACCTCCACTGGCGCAAAGCGCGCCGAGGCCCTGGAACACCTCGCCAAGGTGCAGGTCGTCGGCACCGGCATCCTCAATGACCCGTCCTACGTCGGCGACATGTTCAAGGCCCTCGCCCAGGCTAAGGTGAACATCGTCGCCATCGGCACCAGCGAAGTGCGCATCACCTGCCTCGTCCGCGAGGACGACCAAGCCAAGGCCAAAGACGCCCTCCACTCCGCCTTCCAAGTCGGCGCAGCCGCGTAGGAGCCCGAGGCCGCCCTTCCCATCCGCCCGTTACGATTCCCCAATAAGGGCACGTGTCATCACTCCGTGTGAGCTTCAGGCCGTATCCTCGGCCCCGTGTGTTGCACCGGGAGACAGGTCTCTTCTTCCCCAAGTTCCTGACTTCCTATGTTCCTTCCCTGAACCCTTGTCCCTTGCTCCCTGCTCCTCCTACCCTCCCCCGATATGCCGCACGCTCGCACCCCAGTGCGCTGCATGCTCCTGCGACAGCCCTTCGAAGAGCGTCTTATAAGTAGGTGAGCCGATGGAGTCCGTCGTCATGATCACGGCGTCCTCTCTGTTGTCCGTGTAATAGCCCTTCCGCGTGCCGACGGCCTGGAAGCCGTACTTCTTGTAGAGCCCCTGGGCGGCCTGGTTGGAGATGCGCACCTCCAGCGTCAGCACATGCGCGCCCCTCTGCATTGCGCCTTCTGCCGCCGCCAGGAGCAGCAGTTCGCCGATCCCGTGGCGGCGATACTCGTCGCGAACCCCTATCACCGTGATATGCGCCTCGTCGACCATGAACCACACGCCGACGAAACCCACAATCTTCTGTCGTTGGACTTCCGGCGGCGGCTCCGGCTGTCCAAAGACGCCCCTGATACCCTCCACCAGCTTCTGAAGGCCGGCCTTGGGCGGCTCCTCAACAGAAGGGGCGTCGAAGGCGTGGGCTTCGGCAGTCGCCTTCTTCGGGTCGGAGGCTTCGCACGCCACCAGGTAGATCGCAGACCGGTTGCGAAGCTCCTTCTTGAAAGGGGTGGCGATCCACCCTGCCGGAAAGCAGGCGCGCTCCACCGCTGACGTCTGGGGGATGTCTTCCATACGCATGGGCCTGACAAAGCAGCCCATGTGCAACGGCGAAGGCTCGTGCTCGGAAATGGCCCTATCCATAAGAGTCGTACTGATCCGGGATTCTAGCACACCCCTTTCCGGGTCGCTATCCTTTGCCAACCCTGTGCGTTACTATTGATGTGAGCGACGAAACCAGCACAACCCAGTCATTTCGCCAGACCGCTTGGACCTCTCCAGGGGGGCTGAGTTTGGGCATCGAAGAGAGCCTCGTCCTTGAGGTTCAGCGCGGCGACCTCAACGCCTTCAGCGGCATCTACGAGGCCTACTACGACCGGGTCTTCCGCTATATCCTCGTCCGCCTCGGCAACCGGGCTGAGGCCGAAGACCTCGCCTCAGAAGTCTTCCTGAAGGCCCTTGAAGCCGTCGGCGGCTACAAACTGAGGGGTGCCCCCTTCGCCGCCTGGCTCTTTCGCATCGCCCACAACCTCATCATCGACCACGTCCGCCGCCGCAACAAGCGCCCCACGACTGAGCTCGACGACAGCCTCCCCCTCACCCAAGACTCGCCCGACGAACTCGTTGAGCTGAGCCTCACCAGCGACGACGTGAAGAAGGCGATGGGCGAGCTTACCCCTTCTCAACGCCAAGTCATCGCCTTGCGCTTCGGCGGCGACCTCTCCCTTGCCGAAACGGCTGAGTCCATGGGAAAGAAAGAGGGCGCAATCAAGGCGATGCAGCACAGCGCGATCCAAGCTCTCCGGCGCGCCATGACCAGGCAGGGCCACGATATCCCAGGAATGGAAAAGTAGAGAACCACGATGTTTGGCGGCAGACACAACAAAGAGATGCAGGAGTCCTTCGAACGGTGCCTTGCGATGCTTCGGCAGGGCGCAAAGGTCGAGGACTGCCTGGCCGCCTACCCTGCCCAGGCCACCGACCTTCGCCCGCTGCTCGCCACCGCGCGCGCCGTCAACGCTGCCGCTTCGCTGACGCCCCGCCCGGAGGCAAAGCTGGCTGGCAAGGCGCGCCTCCAGCAGGCCATCCAAGCGAGACTCGCCACACAGCCCGCCATCGCAGCAAAGGCGCCTGCTGACGCGGAAATCGAACATCTGCTTAACACGTGCCTGGAGCGCATGCGCCTGGGTGAGACGATGGAACAATGCCTCGCCGATTACCCGGCCTTCGCCACAGCATTGCGCCCGTTGCTCGCCGCCTCCCGCGCAACACAGGTCCTCTTTAGCGCCCAGCCCCGCCCGGAGGCGAAGGCCATGGGAATGGCGCGGCTGCAAGCCGCCATCAATGCCAAGCTGGCCCAGGCGGCGGCGAAGAGCCAGCCCTCAGAAGCCGAATTCGAATCTATCCTCAACACCTGTCTCGAACGGCTAAGCCGCGGCGCGACGATGGAGATGTGCCTCGCCTCCTACCCGCACCTCGCCGAACGCCTGCGACCGCTCTTGCAAACGGCCATTGCCACACAAGCAACGTATCGCGTCAAGCCTAGCCAAAAGGCCAAAGCCCTTGGCCGTGTGAAGCTGCGACAATCAGCATCTCGCGGCTCTGGAGGCGGCGTGTGGCGCATGCCAACGGCCATCTTGCCTCTGCGCGCCTGGGCCGCAAGCGCCGCTGTCCTTGTGCTCATGCTTGGCGGCTACGGCGTTGTCCAGGCCGCCGAAGGCGCAAAGCCCGATAGCATCCTCTATCCCGTCAAGCGCACTGTGGAGGACGTCCAGCAAAATGCCCCCTTTAGGTCAGAGGGAAGCAAGGCGCAGCTGGCCGGCCAGTTCGCAGACCGCCGCACCGATGAGATCGCCTACCTTGCAGAGAAGGGTGAGAGCGCGAAGATCGAAGGCCTGACAGAGGATCTAAACAAGCAGGTCACCCGTCTCGTCCAGTTCCAAACAAAGAGCGCGCAAAAAGAGGTCAATCGCCTCCAGGCGAAGATCGACGCGCAGATGCCTCCAGTGAGTGTTGATGCTCCAAGCAGCCCAGGCGAGCCTGCCACGGCAACGCCTCCGCCCACCAGGCCGGCCGCCTCATCCTCCCCTGAGCCAACGCGCCCTCTGCCGACACGCGCCCTTCCCAGCCCTGAGCAGACGAGGCCCGCCGTATCCCCAGAAGCCTCTCGTCCCCTAGCAGTCCTGACTGTGAACGACCAGAGCCGCATCGAAAAGCAGCGGCAGAACCTGGAGCAGTCCAAGGCAAAGCTCACCGAGCAGTATCAGAAATACGTTGAGAAGCTCGAAGAGGCGCGCAAGTCGGTGGCCCCTGAGCGCACGGCCCTGCTTGATGCAACGCTGCAGGACCGCAAAGTCAACTACGATCGGGGAATCGGACGGCTCGATCAGCAGCTCTCCAGCCTTTCGGCAATCGAGTCGAACGCGGCTATCATCCGCCCGCAAGATTCCGAGCAAGTGCCGCCAGTGACCCGCCCTGCTACGCGCCCGCCGACGCAGGTTCCCCCAACGCGTCCCGCGACACTGCCGCCTGTGACAAGACCACCAACGCAGGTTCCCCCAACACGCCCTGCGACACTGCCGCCTGCCACGCGCCCAGTGAACCTAACGCCACGGCCTGTGGAGACAAGGCCGCCAACTGAGCCTGTGAGAACTTTGCCGCCGCAAACGCCGCCGCCCACGCAACCGCCAACACGCCCGCCGGAACGTACGCCGCCTACCTTGCCGCCACAGCGCTCTCCCATCTCCAACGAAACTCCGGCCGCCAGAACGCCGGAGCTTCGCACCGTTCCGCCACAGACACGGCCTGCCTCACAGCAACCCACAACAAGACCGGCAACACAACTGCCAGCTACCAGGCCGGTCGAAACGCGGCCTCCCACGCAGCCGCCAACGCGCCCGCCGACACAGCCGGCCAGGACTCAGGCGCCGCAGCTCGTGCCGGACAATCGCACACGCCCGCCTGAGCAAACGCGCCCCCAGACAACGCCGGTACGCAACCAGGAGAATCCGACGAGGCCGCCGGCAGCGCCCACAAGCAGACCGCCTGAACAACCTCGCGCAACGGCACAGCCGCAGGCAACGCAGGGGAACCGGCAAGCGCCGACGCCACCGCCGGCACAGCCCACGGGCCAAACCCAGCGGTCAAGCGGCGGACAGCAGCAAGCCCAAACAGCAACGGCGCAGTAGCCGCGCTACTCGAACCGGAGAGCCTCGGCCGGCTCTACCCGTGATGCCTGCCGCGACGGCAGGTACGTGGTGAGCCAGGAGAAGAGATACGAGCCCACGACGATCACCACAAGGCGCATCCACGGGATGACGAGACTCACATTCGGCTCGTCTGCCTTGATGTCCGTGATGACGTTCACCGATGTGATGAGCCCGAGCACAAGCCCTGCCGAGATGCCGAGCAGGGCGATGAAGGACGATTCCAAGAGGAAGGTTGTCTGCACCATGCGGCGGGAGAAGCCGATGGCGCGCATGATGCCGATCTGCTTGCGGCGCTCCACCACGGCGCGCGCGCTCACCACTCCCAAGGCCGCCACGCCGACCACCAGGCCAAGGGCCATGAAGCCGGTGAGGAGATTGTTGAAGGCGGTGTTTTGCGCCCTGGACTCGTCTATCGACTCGGCGATGTCGATGGTGTCCATGGTGTTCTGGAAGAAGGCCGCCTCCACGCGATCCGCGGCGTCGGGCGTTCCCGGCTCCACGTGGATGAAGAGGTTCGTCAGCGGGATGGACCGCTGAAAGCCATTTTCCAGGGTATCGGTCGAAGCGTAGATACCGAAGGGCATGAAGAACTGCGAGGCGATGTCGTCGACGACGCCGATCACCGTGAGTTCGACGCTCTTGCCGGACTTCACATCCTCCACGACAATCTTCACGGGGTCCATGACGTCGTTCTCGAGGAAGAGTCCCTCAGCATCGAGGCGGAAGGTATCGCCGATGAACCCATCGCCGAAGTTCGCCCGGCGCGGCACCAGGAATGCGTTCACCACAGCGCTGCCTGGGCGTTTCTCCAACGCCTCCCACATCGCACGGGCGTCGAAGCTATCCTGATAACTTTTTCTACAGTCATGCTTATACCATGCAATATGGCGAACCATTCACCCATACCGGTGCTATGGGTAACTATGCTGTTGATAATAATTGGGGGGTAATGG
>CAMAVV010000101.1 GCA_945861815.1 Thermoflexus hugenholtzii JAD2 | reverse complement strand
GAATTCGACAACACCTACCTTCTCGATTGCGTGCGCCGCTACCCTGGCCGCCTTGCCGCCGTCGGCACCGTTGACGTGACACAGCCGGATGCGCCGGCAACAATGGGAAAGTGGGCAAAAAAGGGAATGGCTGCGGTGCGTTTCTGGGCCGAGGAGCGCTCGCCCGGCAAGGACCCCCTGGCCATCTGGCGCAAGGCCGCCGAGCTAAAGATGACCGTCAGCTGCCCTGGGATGACCTGGCAATATGCCTCGGACGAGTTCCGTCACATCATCGAAGAAATTCCCGACATGGTAATCGTTCTCGAACACATGGCGATCCTAGAGAAGTTTAACCTTGGAGGCGAGAAACAGAACCCGAAGCCGCCATACACAGAGTTTCGGAAGGTGATGGCGCTGGCCCAGTACCCGAACGTGTATATGAAGCTCACGGGCTTCGGCGAGTTCATGCGCCGGCCTGCGGTGATGACCTATCCGCCCTTCGACATCAGCAAAGCGCCACCATTCATCGACATGGTGATCGACGCATTTGGCGCGAACCGCGTCATGATCGGTTCCGACCCGACGTGCAGCACCCGTGAGGGGCATGGCAATGTCTGGCGGCTCCTCCGGGAATACCTTTCCACCCGCTCACGATCGGAGCAAGAGGCGATCATGGGAAATACAGCAGCCTCGGTCTTTCAGTTTGGTGAAGCGCCTTTATAACGAACATGCGCGATGACGCATAAAAACTCGCGTCGCTCCCGGACGCTGATGCTGGCTCCCCCCTTGGAAATGATGCAGGCAAACTGTGTCGGCACGACGAACATTTTTGAAGCCGCTCGTGCTGTCATTCAGCGCATCCCATTACGGCGAGCCAACCTCTTTTGAAGAGTTTATCAAGAACGCCAGACTGGAGAAAGGGTTCAGGCGCCTCTCCTACCCCAGCCCTCTCGCCCTATACTGCAGCGCCTCCGCCACGTGCGCGGCTGAGATCTGCTCCTGCCCCGCCACATCCGCGATCGTCCGGCACAGCTTCAACACCCGGTGGAAGGCCCGCGCCGAGAGGTTGAACTTCTCCATCGCCATTTGCACCAGCCCCTGGCCCGCCTCGTCCAGCCGGCAGTGCTGCCGCGTCTCCACAGGCGACATATCGGCGTTCGTCAGGCATTTCGTCCCGGCAAACCGCGCGCGTTGCCGCTCCCTGGCTGCCTCTACTCGCCGGCGTATCGCGTCCGACGATTCCGCAGGCTCATCCGACACTAGCTTCTCGTAGTCAACCCGAGGCGCTTGCACAAAAAGGTCAATCCTATCGAGCAGTGGCCCGCTGATGCGCCGCTGATATTTGGCGACTGCGCCCGGCGGGCAGGTACACTCACGCACCGGATCGCCAAAAAAGCCACAGGTGCACGGGTTCATCGCGCCTACAAGAACCCCGTTGGCGGGGAAACAGACCGTGCCATGTACACGACTGATCGTGACGATCTTGTCCTCCAGCGGCTGGCGGAGCACCTCCAGCGTCATCTGCCCAAACTCCGGAAGCTCGTCCAGAAAGAGAACTCCGCGATGGCTCAGGGTGATTTCCCCAGGCTTCGGGACCTTCCCGCCGCCCACAAGCGCCGCGCTGCTGATCGTGTAGTGCGGCGAGCGGAAGGGACGCTGTGTGATAAGCGGCACCTCAGGCGGAAGCATTCCCGCGATGCTGTATATCTTCGTCACCTCCAGCGCCTCCTCTGGCGTGAGGGCGGGCAGGATGCCTGGGAGCGCTCGCGCCATCAGCGTCTTGCCGCTTCCCGGCGGGCCGACCATGAGCACGTTGTGGCCGCCGCTCGCAGCCAGCTCCAAGGCACGCTTGGCATGGTCCTGGCCCTTGATATGGGCAAAGTCGATAAATGCGCCGCTTACTGCGCATCGGATCTCGCTCAAGGGTCGGTGGGCGACAGGCGTCAGCGGCTTCACGCCAAGGAAATGATCGACCACATCGGCAAGCCGTTCGGCAGGGTAGATCGTGACACCTTCGACAAGGGCCGCCTCGGCGGCATCCACAGCCGGCACGATGGCCTTGCGCAGGCCGCGCGCCGCCGCCACGCCGATCATAGGCAGCACGCTGTTAGTGTGACGCAGTCTGCCATCCATCGATAGCTCCCCAAGGAGCAGCGTCTCGGAAAGCTCGCCGCTCACCTGGTTCGATGCAGCAAGGATGGCGACGGCGATAGGCAGGTCATAGGCAGGGCCCTCCTTATGCACGTCTGCGGGCGCAAGGTTCACGGAGATGCGTGTGCCGGGGAACTTGAAGCCGGAGTTCTTGATAGCGCCCCGCACGCGCTCCCTCGACTCCTGGATCGCCTGGTCGGTCATGCCGACCACGAAGAACTTCACCATCCCAAAGGTCACCACCGCCTCAACATCAACGAGGGAGCCTTCAAGCCCCGTCACAACACAACTGCGAACTTGGCCTAGCATGGGAAAACTCAACTTTCGCTATGGGGATGCCGCAAGAGATGCTCGAACTGTAATTGCGCGACAGGGATGCCGACGACCATCCCGTACTTCCTCGCCGACTCCAGCTTTAGTTTTTCCTTTTCCGAGAATTCAAATATGTGGTCGTTGAAGACCACCACCATCCTGTCGTCGCGGCAGATGTGGAGATACCAGCCCTGCTTGACGGCATATGAGGCGGCGGCGACAAAGGTGTGCTTGTCAGCATCGCTAACGACGATATTGTGAAAGTGGAACGTCCCTCTTTCCCCTTGCGCCTCTAGCACCGCCTCCCGTGTGCCGATAATCTCCACCCTCTGCAAAAGGCCTTTATCTATGAGGCTCTCCTCGATAATGACGCCCTTCCACATCAACGGCCCCCTTCACCTAGCCACTGCCCGCGTCACACAGAACACATAGTCGAATCCTACAGAGGAACGCCCCGGCAGCGCAAGAGGCGGATGGCACAGTGATGCCCAAGGCAGCGATGCGTTGACCCTCCGCGAAGCTCTCCTTACAACCACTTCCCGATAGCGCAAACGGGAGAAACTCCGTGAAGCTCATCGCAGGCAACGCGACAAAGCTCTACAATTTCAGCTAGAGATTCTGCAACAGGCCCACGAACGCCTCAGGCTCTCAGGTGCTTTGCAAACCAGGCCAGCGTCTGCTTCCACGCATCTTCTGCAGACGCCTTGTGATAGGTGTCTCGTCCCTCTGCCATGAATCCGTGGCCTGCTCCCGGGTAGATGATGAACTTGTTCACCTTGCCCAGCCGGTTCACATGGGCCTCAGCTTCGCGCACATTCGCCAGGGGTATCTTTGCGTCGGCTTCGCCAAAGATGGCAAGGATGGGAGCCTGGAGCGTTTCGGCGTAGAGATGGGGCGAAAGCGGACGTTTGACGGTCGGCACAGGAGAGACAAGGGTCCCGTAATAGACGGCGGCTGCCTTGATATCCCGGTTGAGGCAAGCCGCCATCCAGGAGAGGATGCCGCCAAGGCAATAGCCCGTGGTCGCGATGCGCCTGGGGTCCGCCTTCGCCATCCTTTTGGCGTAGTCGATGACGATGCGTATATCGATCATCGTCTGGGCGTCATACATGACGCGCACCCAGCCGAAGGCCTTCTCCGTTTCCTCATACCGCGCCACCAGGCCCGTGCCCTGTCGATAGTAGAGGTCAGGGCAAATCGCCACATAGCCATTGCGCGCGAATCGCTCCGTCACATTCTTCATGTGCGCATTGACGCCGTGGGCCTCGATGAGGACGATGACGACGGGATATTTGCCGCGGGCCTTTGGCTGAGCAACATAGGCCGGCATTACGCCGCCGTCGCCGGGAATCTTCACCGTCCTGGAGGCAATCGCCATCTCTCGGGGCTTCGGCATATCGCCCTTACGTCTTGCCGTGCGCGGCGATAAGCTCGTGAAGCTGCTTCAGCAACCCTGCCTCGTCCTGCTCGAAGTTGAGGGGCGCGGTGAAACGGTGCGGCGTGTCGGGCAGCTCGTAAAAGACCTCTGCCTGGTTCCCGTCCGGGTCGCGGAAATAGATGCTGGCCGTGTACCCGTGGGTAATGGTGAGCGTGATGGGCACGTTCTCTTGCTTGAAGAGGCGATAGAAATTGAGGACATCGCCCAGCGCCGCGACGCGAAAGGAGATCTGCTGAAGCAGTTTGGTGTCAGGCGGAGCCGACCGGTCACCGATGAGCAGAATCTCGTGGTCCTCCACAGTAGGCTGGGCGGAGAGAAATGCCCGGGGCGGCGCCATCGACTGGTGATTGATGCGCATGCCCAGGATGCGGGTGTAGAAGTCCAGCATCTTGGGATAGTCCTTGGCGTGCAGCCCGATATGGGAAAGTCCCGCGACTTTAGGCATACTCCCTCCTTATGACGGGGTCACTATAACACTGGCCGTCAGTCGATTGGGTTGTGAACAACCGGATGGTATCGGGTTGGGATGCGCGGGCATCCCAGGGCGCGTGCCCTTACGGTGGGATGGTTTGCCGGAGACCTCTCTCCCTAACCCTCTCTCCTGCGAGGCGAGAGGGGAGAAGGCTGCGCCTACGGTTTGGATGGGCGTGCCGCGAAGACTTGTCACGCCCCTACGAGGAGGGAGAGGGAGGAGGGCGAACGCTCCGGTGGGGCTCCGATGCGGCTCCGATGCCGCTCCGATGCCGCATACGGAGTGAGGACACATACGGAGTGAAGACACATACGGGATTTCGGCGTACCTCAACCTACAGTCGAATTTAGGCATGGGTGGTCTTATTGTCATCCTGAGAAGTCTTCGACGAAGGAACTACGATATCCGTAGACCCTTCGTCCCGACTTCGTCGTGGACTCAGGGTGACAAGAGGGAAGCGAGGGAAGGCAGGCAGGATGGTCACCCTCTCCTCTCGGGCTGCGCTCGAGTTCCTCTCCCCTCGAGGGAGAGGTAGGTTATAGGGGGGAGGGCGAACGCTCCGGTGACACACACGGTCCGATAGGATCGGACTCCATCGGCATGGAGAGTCCTCCGAAGGAGAGACATCGGGGATGGGTTGGTCGCTGTATGTTGAGGGAGGGGAACCGTTACGCGGACGGCACTCCGGTGCGGGACCGGAGCACATCAATGTTGTGTGGGGTGAACCGCCGTCCTCACCCGCCGATGCGTTCTGCCTAGGCTCCGAATGGCTACGGAGGGTCGAGGCGGACGGCACCGCTAGCTTCGGGTTTGCTCGCGGCCCCCCACCCGTCCTGGCCTTTCGGCTCGGGGAGAGAGGCGCGAGGAGGAGGGCAGTCGCCCTCACGTTGGGTCTTGTCCTAAGAGACCTTCCCTAGAGAGGCATGTCGTCTGCTGGGAGCAGCCGATTCAGTCATCACCCTCTCCTCTCGGGCTACGCTCGAGTTCCTCTCCCATCAAGGGTGAGGGGGTAAGAGGGGAAGAAACCTCTCTCCCTAACCCTCTCTTCCCGATAAGCTCGGGATCTTCGACCTGCGAGGCCCCGAGGATACGGGGTGAAGACAGGAAAGGGGACAGACTGCTCTCAGCAGCACCTGCTTTTCGGGCTAGGTTCCCAGAGGAACAAGAATCAGGACCCCATTACTGGGGTGGAGACCTCCTTGTATCCTTCCGAGGAAGGATTCGTAACTCCAGCCAGGAGGCGATGTCCTGATGGGAGCACGGAGGATTGTATGGTTGGGCGGGCGCACTGGTAGCAAAGAAGCCCTTTCGGGCGACCTTGCCTCTCCGCCGTCGCAGGGCCAAGAGGGCAGGCCGTTTCCGCTGAAGGAAGGAGACCCTCACCCTTGCATCCCTCTCCCCCGCTGCTCCTCGGAAGGAGCGCTGGGAGAGGAACAAGAGGCGAGGAGAGAAGCCCTCCATCGCTGACGAAAGGGTCCGCCGGGCGAGGCCCTGCGCCGGGCTTACGAGACGATGTCGCGCCAACCACCACTCAACCTCCGTGTCCGTCACGGCGCGGGCATAAGCAACCGCCCATTGCGCCGGGCCGCCCGTAGACGGCCCGTGCATGACTCCGAGACCTTGGCGGCAAGTTTTGTCCCCTGCCCGCTCTAGAAGCGGGAGGGCGCACGTTCCAAAGAGTGGAGCTGGAAGGCTGCCGCCGCGCGCACCGCTTTGCTCGAGGGCCGTCCGCGTAAGGGCCAAAGGCAGGGGGAGGCAGGCGAACCACATGTTGCTCGGCATGCTTCCACGTCTCCTTTGTCCTGGCATAGGCTTACACAGTCATGTTAATACGAACATATGTGCTAAGTCAAGGGGGGAGAGGAGATTTAGCAGTCCTTAAACAGTGACACTTGCCCCGGCTGCTCTAAAAGGGGTAG
>CAMAVV010000100.1 GCA_945861815.1 Thermoflexus hugenholtzii JAD2 | reverse complement strand
TTTCTCTTGTCTCTTCCACACTTCTGGACCAGTTTGGAAGCGCCAGCGCCGGGAAGATACTTGGCATCCTGATGGCTATCTTTGCCTTCAGTTCCTTTCTTGGCCCGCAACTTGCCGCACTCGTCCACGATGAGTTAGGTAGCTATACGCCGATGTTGCTGGCCTATGCGGGGACTGCCTGTCTTTCCATCGCGCTGACGGTCTTTGGCTCCCGGTACATGCGCAAGGCGGCATAACGGTTCGCTTCCCTCGCAGTGGGCGTTTCTGCTGTGGTACCCTGTTCCACCGAGGTTTCGATGTCTTTCTACAAACGCATCAACCACGTCTTCATCGCGGTCAACAGCATCGAAGAGACGGCAAAGCTCTATACCGATGTCTACGGTATGGAATCGAGCGTTATCATCTCCTCGCTTCGCCTGGGCTTGCGGTCGCAGAAGATATTCACTGGGAACGCCTACATCGAGCTGGTGCAGCCCTTAGACCAGGACAACGCCGTCGCTAAGTTCATCCGTGAGCGCGGCGAGGGGCTTTACCTCATCGCCATCCAGGTGCACAACCTGCCGGCGGCGGTGAAGGCGCTAGAGGAGAAGGGGGCGCGAGTCATCGGCAAGGAGATGGCTGCGCTTCCAGACCATGGAGCGGGAGTCTTCCTCCACCCCAAGAGCACCCACGGCGCGCTCATCAGGCTGCTGGAAGAATAACTCGATACGCATCTTTTGCGTCGTGTTAGGCTGTACGCTCGCGAGGAGCGTTAGAGGATATGTCCTTCTACAAGCGAATCGACCACGTTATCATCGCCGTCAACAGCGTCGAGGAGACGGCCAAGCTCTACACGGAAGTGTATGGCATGGCGGCAGGTGTCATCATCTCGTCGCTGAGGCGGGGCGTGCGCACACAAAAGATTTTCACCGGCAATGCTTACATCGAGCTGGCGCAACCCCTCGAGTCAGATGGGGCAGTGGCCAAGTTCATCAAGGAGCGAGGCGAGGGGCTGTATCTCATCTGTGTGCAAGTCAACAACTTGGTGGAAGCGGTTAAAGCGCTGCAAGCCAAGGGCGCGAAGGTCATTGGCGCGGAGCAGGCAACGTCGCACGATCACCGCGGGGGCATCTTCATCCATCCAAAGAGCACCCACGGCGCGCTTATCCAATTGATGGAATAGGCGTGGTCGCGACGGTTAGACTCATGCCGAGGCAACCAGCAGAGCTTTCCATAACCAGACTTTCGCTTTGCCATAAAGACCATCGGCCGAATTCCAAGCGAACAGTAGCGCTTTAGAGTAGCGAAGCGCATTTCCTTAATTGCTTACATAACGAGATATGGTTTTGGACGGTTAGGTATCCGCATAACGTTAGCGAATATTTGACCGTGGCGAGCGTAGAAGCCAAGTGTGCCCAGCAAGATTAATAGCAAATCCTTTTGCCGCATGCTGGGGCGAGAATGCGCTGACTTTGGCGGGACCTTCCGGCCGAAAACGCGTCGCGTTTTCCAGCAGGGAAAAAGTGGGCAACCACATTGCTAAGTAGGCGCACTCTTGCTGCTCAGTTGCACGTGGACCGGCGCACGTTTGTGGCCGAGATTTGGGCGAAGTTGCGACTGCGAAGTTAGACTGTGATTTCGATGGCGCTACACGCGCGATTTGTGATGTCTGGTATGACCGCTGGCCCACACAAACAAATGGCAAAGGCTCTTTTTGTGTTTTGTTTAGTATGAGCGGCTATCGAGTTCGATCGTGACGCCGGCGTCTTTGGCAATGCGCCAGCGCGTGGTGCCGTCGTTGGCGACGTCGCCTGCGTACCGCGGCCGCACGGCGAGGTAGTCGGGCACGAAGGAGATCGTTTCGTCGCCGCGAGTTGCCTTCGCTTCGAAGTTGATGCCTGCATGGGCAGGTGACGAGTTCTCGCTCGGGAGTCTGCCTGCCACCCATGCGCTGACGGCCTCTTTCCCTGGAGCGGCAACCGTAGCTAAAGTGGGATAGACACCAGTCTCTTGGCGGTAGCGGCGAACGGCGTCCTGGACCAGCGTTATCTCTCGCTCCTTCACCGGATCGCCGCTGTCATCGAGGATGACGGGCACGACGACGATAATAAGGAGAAGGGCGATGGCGGAGATGACGCCTATCTCCACGGCGGTGAAGCGGCGCTTGACCGGCGCTGGCTTTGGCGAGGCGGTCATTTTCGGCATGCCGATATTCTATAGATTCTTTAGGAAAGAAAAAGACCCGCCATTGGCGGGTCTTTTTCGAGCCAGACAGTTTGGAGGGTTAGCGCTTAGCTTGCGAGACCTGAATTTCTTCACCAGGGGCAAGTGCCACGCGCCGGACGTTGATCCCAAACTTCAAGAGCCAGTACCACAGCGTTCCTTTGCTGATCCCCAGCTCCGCCGCCATTGCCGGAAGACCCTTCTCGTTATAAAGCTCGGGAAGGAGCTTCTCAAGGGGCTTGTTGTACTTTGCCTCCACCGACTGCATCAACTTCGTCTTTCGCATCATGTGTTACCTCCTGTTTGGAACATTAATAATCTAGCACTGGGTCAAGAGAGGTGTCAATACCATATCAAAATCGTTTCGATATAGTTTTTAAATCTTGTTCAAAACGTTTTGTGCTCTGTACAACTGAAGGGGCATTTGTGGACTGGCTGGCAAGGAGCTAAAACGAGTAGTTTAAACCAAAGCACAACGCAAAAATTGTCTGTCTATATCTTTAGAGGATCGCTTAGACAAGTCCAGAGAGGGTTTTGATGTCATCGCTCCCTTGACCACCAAAAAATCGTCGGCTAGACTGCCGGTTGCCGCAGTGGGCAATGCCCAATATTACATCCCTTCGGCTTTGCCATTTCCGTGGCAACTTTGGAGCTGGTTGGCAGGCAAAGGAACGTACATGGAGTGGCTTGCTTTTGGCGTAGCGTTTTGGCGATTATGCGACAGGGATTGTGAGCAGCCTGGATCGGGTTTGTGGGCGATGTGGGCAGCAGAGCTATAGTGCCGTGGAGCCTCCGACAGTCGTTCAAGCGGAGCGGGCAGTAGGTCGAGTAAGCAAGCGCAACAGTGCTCTATGCAGGAGGTGGAGAATTTCGAGGAGAAGTGTTGAGTTCTTGTCATAATGGGATTCATTTGTGGGACGGATGCTCTGTGGTGAACGGTGTGACTTGGCGATGAGCTTGTTGTATATGGTTTGCCGATAGAGTCAAACAGTGTTTGTAGCCTGGTCAGGGGGATGCAATAATGTTTGTGTGTCCTCGTAGCTCAGGCGGACAGAGCAACTGCCTTCTAAGCAGTGGGTCCTGGGTTCGAGTCCCAGCGGGGACACCAGGCAAAGAGAATTACAGAAGCCAAGGATGGCGCAACTGTCCTTGGTTCTTTTATCGGTAGGACAACATGTATCGGTCCAATCACAACGGCCACAACGGCCATCGCAACGGCCATGCACAGCACTTCCTCTCGGACGTCTATATCTCCGAGGATGCCTTTTGGTCGCTTAGCCTCGCGGCTGTCGAGACCTTTCGCAAGGAGTGCTTCGGCTTCCTTGTGGGCTACCAGGGGAAGGACAAGTGGATCCTCCAGCGAGCCATCCCTCACCAGACGGCGCAGCGCTCCTACTCGTGGGTAGCGCCGCATGCGCCTGCCCGCCAGCGCATCGAAGGGGCGATGAAGTCGCTCTTCCTTGGCGAGCATACGATCGGATGGTTCCATTCGCACCCTGAGCGCGGCGGCGAGATCGCGGTGCCTGAAGTCTCCGACCAGGACTTGGATATCTCCAAGCCAGGTGAGGTCATCCTTATCATGGGCATCCACAGCCGCCGAAAGCGCGTTGGCTGGAGGCAGAATGCCGATGGCACGGTCTCCGGGACCCTAGGCAACTATCACCTTGTTGTTGCTGCGTACATGAAGACAGAGACGGGCAGGCAGCGGCGGTTGCGGGTGAACTGCGCCTACGCCACGGGTTTCAACCCCGAATAAGCTGGCCAGCTTGCCTGGGACGCTTGGGTGAGTTGCGCCTCACCGTTGTAGGTTTGTCCCACTACCCATTTGATGGCACGAGCATCATAATTCGATACGGATATGGCCCTTACTTACCCATCTTTACCAGGCAGACGCCGCACAAAGATCGTCGCGACGATTGGCCCGGCGTCGCGCAGTCCCAAGATGCTGCGCGCGCTTCTTGAAGCGGGCGTCGATGTTCTCCGGCTGAACTTCTCCCACGGCACCTATGAGGAGCACGGGCGGGCGATTGCTGATGCGCGGCGCATCGCAAAAGAGATGGGCCGGCCTCTCGCCATCCTGCAAGACTTGCAGGGGCCGCGCTTGCGAATAGGGCTCTTTGCCGAGCGGTCGGTGACGCTAGAACCGGGCAAACGCTTCACGCTCACGACCAAGGCAGTCAAGGGCACCAGCCAGCGCGTCTCCATCGACTATCGCTCGCTGCCAAGCGAGGTGCGCCCTGGCAACCCAATCCTGCTAGACGATGGCCGTGTCCGGCTAAAGGTACTGCGGACGACAAAGACAGACGTGGAGTGCGCCGTTGTGGTTGGCGGGCGCTTGAGCGGGCACAAGGGGATGAACTTGCCAGGGGCGGCCATCAAAGCACCCGCGCTGACAGAGAAGGACAAGGAAGACTTGGCCTTTGGCCTGGAGCATGGAGTTGACCTGGTGGCGTTGAGCTTTGTGCGCGGGCCAGGGGATGCTCGACTCGTGCGCACGGCGATGGCGAAGCACAAGCGGCGAGTCCCAGTCATCGCAAAGATCGAACGGGCAGAGGCAGTGGAGGCGATCGATGGGATATTGCGAGCCTTCGACGGCGTGATGGTGGCGCGGGGCGACCTGGGTGTAGAGATGGGCACGGAGCGGGTGCCGCTACTACAGAAGGCCATCATCGCCCGCGCGACCGCGTTGCTGAAGCCGGTTATCACGGCAACGCAGATGCTGGAATCGATGGTGCACAGCCCCGAGCCGACGCGCGCCGAGGCCTCTGACGTGGCGAATGCCATCTTTGACGGCACTGATGCCGTGATGCTGAGCGCGGAGACGTCCGTAGGCAAGTACCCCATCGAAGCAGTGCGCTATATGGACCGCATCGCCGTCGAGGCTGACAAGGTGCCGCCGCATATCCTCCCGCCATCCTTCGGCCCAGCCGACCCTGCGCGCGCCGTCATCCACGCTGCACACAACCTTGCGCAAGAGGTGCATGCTCAAGCCATCGTTATCTTCACAACCTTTGGCCGCACGGCGCAGTTCATGGCCAAGTACCGCCCGAACCTGCCCGCCTTTGCCTTTACCACGGAGGAAGAGGTCTATCGCAGGCTCTCCCTTTCCTGGGGAATCACCCCGGTGCAGACGCCATTCTCCACGCGAACAAATGAGATGATCGACTACGTGGAGGCGTCACTGGTGGACGCGAAGCTGGTGAAGCCAGGCGACACGGTGATTATCGTCGGCTCGACGCCGCTGGCGGGGCGGGGACGCACAAACTTTCTGAAGGTGCACAAGGTGGAGCGGAAAAAGAAGGGCTAGGAGCGGACGACAACCGAGAGGTTCTGCCCGGGATTCTTCAGCCCCGGCATCTCGCCCAGCTTCACGACCGTGGCCTCTATCCGGCTTCGCGTGATGTCCAAGATGCCCACGGTGCCGAGGCGCGTGCTCCACAATCGCGGGTGGATGGGGCTGCCTGAGTTGAGCTGCACCACGCCATCACGGTGGACGAGGCGTTCGAAGTGGGTGTGGCCTGTGACCATGATATCCACGCGTTCGCCTTTGAGGTATTGCTTGCAGAGGTAGTCGATGGGGCGGTCTTCCGGCTCCATATCGTGGACCATGCCAAGACGCCAGCCTTCCACATCAAGGAAGTGGATGGGTTTCACGCGCGCATCACCCCAGTCCCAGTCGTTATTGCCCTTGGCGGCCAGCACCGGGGCGATCTGCTCCAGCCAGTCGAGGACGCCTTGGGTGACGATGTCGCCGCCGTGGAGAATGAGGTCACAGCCGGCGAAGGCTTTGCGGACTTCGGGCCACAGTTCTTTGACTTCACCAGGAAGGTGGGTATCCGTAAGGAGGCCTATGCGCATTGTTCCAGGCTAACATGCGGCATAGGAAATATCTACAAAATCGGATGCGGGCCGCTATCGGCTCGCCTCTAGGTCAAATGACGCCCTCTTTGACGAGACGCTCCAACTCTTTCTTCTCATATCCTAAGTCTTTGTAAACCTCTTCGTTGTGCTGTCCGAGGCGCGGCGCGGGGTAGCGTGGCGTCTTGCGGTCGCCGCGGGAGGTAAAGGGACGGCCTGGATATTTATATTTGCCGGCGACGGGATGGGAGATGGCTTCCCAGA
>CAMAVV010000099.1 GCA_945861815.1 Thermoflexus hugenholtzii JAD2 | reverse complement strand
TGAGCATGACGCTGTTGAGAGGCTCGCCGACGGTGCGATACCAGGGCAGATCACGGGCGACGCCGGCCTGAACGAGGAGTAGGCCGAGGGAGGAGAGGATGAAGAGAATCCCCGCAGCGCCGATGAGCCGCGCGCCGGCCGTGCGGACGCGCTTTGCGGCTGCGGCGAGGGAATCCGAGCGAGGGAGCTTCGCGACGGCTGGGCCGAAGATGAGGAGTTGGAAGGCGAGGCCGCCGAAGATGGCAAGGACGCTGAGGAGCGTGCCCCACCTGAGGACGGGTTCCGCGCGGGATTGCACTAGTGGATAGCCGGACTCCTTAGCGGCCGGCAGAGCAGAGAGCGGTTCGCCGATGGAGAAGACGTAGGAGCCGCGCACTGCGTGGCCATCGATGGTGGAGAGGTTGCGCCAGGCGACGGTGTACGTGCTGTTCGCCAGGGCATCCAGGCTTACCCACAGCGCCTTCGCATCTCCAGGGTCAACAATGGCAGCGCCTTTTTGGACGGGCTCGCCCGCTGCGTTGAGGACTTGGATGGAGCTAAAGGACTGTGCGATAGGCTCCGAGAAGCGGAGGGTGATGCGAGAGGGCGACGATTGGAGGACGGCGTTTGGCGCAGGCTCGGCGCTCTCCAAGTTGGCGTGAGCGAGGGCCTTCTGCGGCGCGATGGCCCAGAACTGAATCGCCAGGAGGGCGATTACCAGGAGCACGGCGGTGAGGCGCATCCGGCGCAGGGTAGGCATTTCCGTTATTGCATCGTCGGGGCCACCCCGAGACCTCGGGGTGGCCTCAACCAATCACTATGCCTTTTTCTTTCGAGCCGACATGAGGGCGGCCCCGCCGACGGCAAGACCCGATGCGCCGATGACGATGCCGACGATGCCTATGGTCCTTGCAGACGAGGCTTTGTCGTCTGCGTCGTTGGCGGCGGAGAGTGCGCCTTCGGTTGCCCCTTGCAACTCGCGTGTCTCGATAAGGCGCACGGGGAACTGAATGTCAGCCGAAGGCTCCATATTGCTGAAACCGGTTCCAGAGGTGAAGGTCTCGTTGATCTGGACGCCTTCGATTGTCCCAAAGAAGCGGAAGCGGTACTGGCCTGGGGCGGTTGGGATGAAGTCGTTTGTGTAATGGCCGGGGTCGCGGAAGATGGTGCGCAGGTCCATCGTCTTTGTCGTGTTCGATGGCACGTGCGTCACATCGACTTTCAGGGTCTTTTCCACGTCTTCAACAGGGTTCCCGGCCTTCGCCACCCGGAAGTCAACGCCATTTTTTGTGCCTTCGAAGGCGGGTTCGACGATGAAGCCGACGGTGAGGCGGTAGGCGCCGACATCGCGGTTCTCATGGGCGAGGGCAGTGGTGATGGGCAAGGTGAGGGCGAGGAGGATCGCGGATAGAAGGCCGACCGAAAGAACGAAACTTGGTCGCATGATGCTCCTTGTCTTTTGTGTTCGCCATCCGCATCGCGAGATGCGACGGGAGGCGCAGCAACGGCTGGCAAGCAATCGGACAGGAGCAATCAGCGGGGCGGCTGTTTGAGGGGGTCGATGGATGAGGCAATGAATGCCGAAAATGGCTCGGGGAAGGACTGCCACCGAGATGGAGTCTCTGGCGAGGGGGAATCGAGGGGGAGGGCGGCTGGCGCAGAGGGAGAGAGGATGGCAAAGGCGGCAGCAGCTTCTTGGGCGGGGAGCATCGAAGGAATGCTGGCATTCAGGCTTTGTTCTTGAGCTTCGAGGGTTGCTGGCTCCATATTGGGCAGAAGCGTCTGGGAAAAGTCCGCGTCGTAGACGTGGGAGTGGGAATAAGAGTAGCTGGGCCCAAGGTGCTGGTGATCAGGGGTGCGCTGGGCGAAATAGGGGTCGATGAAGGGGCCGACGAGGAGAAGACCGATAGCCAGGAAGGCAAGCCAGGTGAAGGCCGATTGAAAGGGGCTGACCTGCCAGTGTATGACCTGCGTGTGCATGATGAGCGCCTTGAAGGGGCGCTGCAACTAGTATATACGAGGGGCGCGAGAAAGCGGGTTTAGGTTCCCTGCAGATCGAGGAGCGTCTTGCGAAGCTGGAAGATGGCGTTGGTGGCGGCTCGGTTCTTGATATCAAGGCGCGTTCCAGGGTACTTTCCTGCGAAGGTCTGGCTGCCGCGGGAGTGGTCGATGCCGATATAGACCGTGCCGACAGCCTTTCCCTCTTGTTCCGCCGGGCCAGCGACGCCGGTGATGCCGATGGCGATATCGGCTTTGAGGGCCTTTCGCGCGGCCTTGGCCATCTCGACTGCCGTTTCGGCGCTGATGACGCCGTGCGTTTGAATCACTTCCGGGTCGACGCCGTTGGCGACCTTGGCGTCGGTGGAGTAGGTGACTAAGCCACCCTTGTAGTAAGCGGAGCTGCCAGGGACATCGGTGATGGTGTTGGCGAGGAGGCCGCCGGTGCAAGACTCCATGGTGGCGAGAGTCAAGCGGCGCTCCTGGAGCATTTTGCCGACGACCGATGGCATGGTTTCTTCGTCTGCGCCCCACAGATACTGGCCGAAGCGCTCCCGGAGTTTTACCTCTGCCGGGTAGATGAGGGCCCGCGCCGCCGCTTCGTCCGAGGCCTTCGCGCCAAGGCGGACGTGGATGCCATCGGGCTTTGCATAGACGCCGATGGTGGGGTTCGTGGAACGCAGAAGCTCGCCACAAAGCTCGTCGATGGCGCCCTCGGAGATGCCTGTGACCTTCAGGGTGCGCCTCACGAGTATGCCCGCTTTGGCTCGCTGGAGGAGGCGCGGGCGCACCTGGTTCTCCCACATATGGCGCAACTCGCGCGGGGGGCCAGGCATCGCCACGAGAATCTTGCCACCCTTCTCCACGAACCAGCCTGGCGCAGTGCCGACAGGGTTGGGAAGGGCCTTCGCCGACGGAATGAGCATCGCTTGCTTGAGGTTGTTCTCCGGCATGGGGAAGTTACGGCGGCCAAAGAAGGCACGCAGCTCCTTCTCCATCTCCGACACGATGGCCATCTTCTCACCCGTCAGCTTCGCGATGGTTTCGCGGGTAAGGTCGTCTTCCGTGGGGCCGAGGCCGCCGGTGCAGAGGAGGATATCGGAGCGGGACCAGCCCCGGTGGAAGACTTCATAGAGGCGATCCATGTTGTCGCCCACCTGAGAGATGTAGTAGAGGTCTATGCCAAGGGTAGGGAGTTCGGAGGCGAGGTAGGCGGCGTTGGTATCGGTGATCTCACCGAGGAGGAGCTCGGTGCCGATGGAGACGATCTCAGCTTTCATGGGGTGTCCTTTGGCGAATTGCCAGGGAATCGTAGCATAGGGCCAGAGGCGGCAACAAGGCGCGGGAGCGTTCCGGCTGCCGTACAATACAGGGCCGCTAGGAGAACTTGTGCCATCGCCCATCGTTTATTTCAACGGCCGTTACATGCCGGTCGCTACAGCCAAGATTTCCATACTTGACCAGGGTGTGCTTTATGGCCACGGCGTCTTCGACACGATGCGCGCTTACGGCGGCACGGTCTTTCGCCTGGCCGACCACCTCGATAGGCTTATCGCCAATGCTGCTGACGCGGGAATCGCTATGCAGAGCAAGCGTCTTGCTATTGAGCAGGCGATAGACGGCGTTTTGCATCGGAACAAACTGGCGGATGCGCGGGTCCGCGTCACGGTGACTGCCGGCGCAGGCGGCGATGGGCCGATGCTTCCCGCCAAGGGACCGCCAAACATCTTTGTGACGTGCGGGCCGCTCAGGCACCCATTGGCGAAGGGATACGAAGCGGTCATCGCCTCGGCGCGGAGGAGCAGCACGTCGAGGACAGGCAGGCTGAAGAGCACGAATTATCTGGAAAGCCTGTTGGCGCGCGCTGGGGCGAAGAGCAAAGGCGCAGACGAGGCGATCTTTCTCACTGAGAAGGGCGCTGTGGCAGAGGGAAGCGCAAGCAATATCTTCTTTGTTCGCAGAGGCACGCTGTTCACTCCCTCCCTCGATTGCGGCATCCTTGCAGGGGTGACACGCGCCGTGGTTCTGCGCCTGGCCCGCGAGGTGGGGATGCAGGTAAACGAGGGAGCATTCCAGCGCGCGGCACTGCTGGGCGCGGAGGAATGCTTTCTCACAAATGCCGTCATCGAGGTGATGCCTGTGCTGGCGGTCGACGGCCGGACTATCGGCAATGGCAAACCTGGCGAAGTGACGCGCAGGTTGCAGCGGGCGTACGCGGAACTTGTGGGGAAAGAGACAGGCGCCCGCTAGGCCTTCCGGGCGGGTGCGGCCTTCTTCTTCGAGAAGAACGGGAGCTTCAGTTCGCCCTTTCCCAAGAGACGAGCAACGTCGGGGCGATGAAGAGCGAGCTGTATGCGCCGCCGATCACGCCGATGAGCAGGACGAGCATGAAGTCTCTGATGGTGGGTCCCCCGAAGAAGAGCACAGCCAGGATCGTGGCGGTAATAGTGATCGTCGTGTTGAGGTTTCGAGTGAGGGTTTGGTTGAGGGCAATGTTCACGTATGTCTCGAAATCGCGTGTCGTCCTATCCGCGAGGTTTTCGCGGATGCGGTCGAGAACGGTGATGGTATTGTTCACGCTATACCCGACAACCGACAAGATGCCTACGACGAAGAGGGAATTGATCTCGACGTTCATAAACTTGGCCATGATGCCGAATGCGCCCAGCACGATCGTGACATCGTGAATCATACCGATGGTGGCGACGAAGCCATAGCGGTATGACTTGGGGACTTTGCGGAAGGCCCACCAGAGGAAGATGAGGATGCCGCCGACGCCGGCAAGCACCGCAAGGAATGTGTTCACGATAGAGCGCTTGGCGATCTCCGAGTCGACGGAAGAGAACTCAACAGTATCGCGGTTCACGGGGGCGATCTCTTCAAGAGCGCGGATGATGGTGCTTCGCTGGTCGCCGAGGGGGCGCGCGCCGCGGATGAAGAGGCCGCTCTCGCGAGCCTCGATGGTCATGTCCTTGTAGCCGAAGGGGTCGATGGCGGCTTTCATCTCATCGGCGGTGACGGCGCGTGTGAAGGTGATCTGCGAGGCGAGGTTGGAGGCGAAGTCGAAGCTGTTCTGGGCGATGGGGCCAAAGGCCTGGGTCAGATTGCTGAAGGCTGCTGCCTGCTGGGCTGCGGGGACCCGGGTGCCGCCGAGGAAGAAGGCGTTGGGCCCGGTCTTGTGGAGGATGAAGAGCTCGCGGGCTGCGGTGGTGACCTTCGCATTGTCCGTAAGGGTGACGGTAAAGGCCTTGCCTGATTCAGAGAGGAAGGGCGTCTTGACGGCAACGCCAAATTCGCCCTCGAGCTGTTTGAGAATCTTCTCTTGGTCGGCCGCGGCGATGCCACGCACAACGAGGAGGAATGAGTTCGTTGCATTTTGAAGGACGGAGACGGGCTTATCGGTGTAGACATCCTCGATAGAGGCGACCAGGTCATTGCGAGAGACGTTCGCGGGGCCGTAGTCGAGGGTGATGGCAAGGGAAGTCTTGAGGTCCAGGGGTGTGACTTCGGCTGGGCCGAATCGCGCTTGAAGGGTGCTTGTCAGCAATTGCTTTGCTTGTGCATCTACAGCGGCGATGCCAAGGAAGAAGCGGTTCTCGCCTGCGCCAATAAGTGTTGCCCCAGCGACGCCGCCTGTTTCTAACTCGCCGCGGACGTCCTGCACTGTGACTGGACCAGGCGGCGCTGTGAATCGAAAGATAGTCGCAAAACCTTCCGGGCCGTCGAAGACGGTGCGGTTCGCTTCGCCGAAGGAGTCTTTGAGTGAGGTGAGGAGGCCATCCCGATCCGCATCGGCAATCGATTCCACAAGGATGGAGACGGCCTGGCCTTTGGTTCCGAATGGCTCGACGACGCCTTTGTCGGCGCCGAAGCGGCTCACGTTCTGGCGAGCTGTATCGATGTTGAAGGCGTTGCCAAAGTTGACGGTGGTTGCCAGGTCGCCAGAGCTCAGGTTCACGCGGGTGACGGATCCAAGGGACTCCTCGAACCTTTTGACGAGGGATGCCGCCTCTTCCTCGGTCATCGCGGTGGAACTGGTGAAGTAGGAGCCATCGTTGAGGCGGAAGAGGGTCACGCTGTTGCTGACGCTAGCCACCTCGGTCAGCTTCACAGCGCCGAGGGCGCTGAGAACGCTTTCTATCGAGACGGGATCGGTGAAGCGGAAGATGGCTGCCTGGCCTTTATCGAAGGGGAAGGGGGCCTGTTCAGCTTCGCCAAATTTGTCTGTGAGTGTTTTGAGGACTGTCTCACGGCTTTCGGTGGTGACGCCTCTGGCGGCGACAATGAGGGTATCGGGCGCGGTATTGGCAACCACAACGCCCTGAACGCCACGGTCGGTGAGCTCTT
>CAMAVV010000098.1 GCA_945861815.1 Thermoflexus hugenholtzii JAD2 | reverse complement strand
AAGCGTCATGACGCCGATAGATTTCAGGCGCTGTGGCGCAGCCTTCGAAAGGTCGCTCGCCCACCGGTTATAGGCGCGGAAGCATGCCTGTTTGTAGGGCACGTCGGCCAGGGCATACATCTTCATGGCGCAGGAAGGGTAGACCACTTCCGCATCGACGCCGTCGCGTGCCATGTCCTTGAGCCGGGCCTGTGGGTCGTAGCCGCCGGGATACACGTCAGCGTAAGTGGAGGGCTGGCCAAGGAACTGTGTGCGCCCAGCGAGAGAATAGCCGCCGGGGCGGGCGATGGCCTCGCCGTCGCAAACAAAGGTGTCGGCGCCGCCGACGGTTTCGATGTGAGGCGCGCGGGCCTTGTAGGCAGGCTCCATGTGCGACGTCCAGAGGTCTCTCGGCTCGACGACGTGGGAGTCGGCGGAGATGACGGCGTAGTTCATGAAGGCCTCCTCACATCAGTACAGCGGCGCGCGGGAACGAGGGCATTATAGCGGGAGAGGGGAAGTACAGAGATTAGCCACAGATTCCGCAGATTACACAGATTTTGAGATGGTGAAGAGGAGTAAGGAGTAAGGAGTAAGGGACAAAGGGGTAAGAGACAGACTTAGAGCTTGTTCATCTCTTTGAAGATGTAGACCCAGATGACGGTGCTGAACGCGCCGAAGAGGGCGAAGGAGAGGAGGGCTGGGCCAGGACCCATCCACTCGCTCATGATGCCGAGAAGGAGAGAGCCTAAGGCCTGGCTGCCTATGGCCATGTTGAGTATGCCCATGATGCGGCCACGGAGGTGCTCGGGCGCGGCGGTCAGGACGAGGGTCGCCTGCATTGCGCCGAACCATGCTTGGCCAACGCCGGCTAAGACCAAGCCGATGAACGACAAGGGGAAATTGCGGGAGGCGGCGAAGACGGCCAAGAGGGCCATGGAACTGGCAGCGCCGAACCAATAATAGAACGACTGGCTGCGTATCGAATTGCGTGAGGAGAGATAGAGAGCGCCAAGCAACGAGCCGATGCCTTGCGCCGCGCCCAAGAGGCCAAGCATGCCAGGCCCTGTGTGCAGCACGGAAATGCCGATGACAGGAACCATCGTTCGGTGAGGGGAAAAGAAGAAGTTGGAGATCCACGTTACGCCCATGATGCCGATAAGGGCGCGGCTGCTCGCGACGACTTTAATCCCTTCTGACATGTTGGCGATGGCTGATGAGGGCCTTAGGGGCGTCTGGACTTGAACCCAGGCTTGCCGCACCTTGAAGAAGAGCAGCCCCGATGCGGTGTAGAAGGCAGCGATGGCGAAGTATGTCCAGGTGACGCCTCTCGTAACGTCGTCGGGTGCGACGCTGAGAAAGAGACTGGCTAGCAGCGGCGCGAAGACGAAGCCCAGCGTGGTGCCCATATTGTCGAGGGCCATGGCATGAACCAGGAGATCTTTGCCGACGACATCGAAGGTAAAGGTGCGCCGTGTCACTTGATTCACGGTGTAGAGGACGCCGATGACCGTGCTGAGGGCCAGGATGCTCCAGGCCTCGATGAGGCCGAAGAGGGCGAGGAATGCCGCGAGAAAGGTGAAAAGGGCCATGAGAGCGAGGGAGAGAAACATGACGACGCGCCGGTTGTATGCGTCGGCGATGGTGCCGCTAAAGATGCCGAGCAGGAACTGGGGCGCAGCGACGGTCACGTTGACCATCTGGGTGAGAAGGGCGGAATCGGTCAGGGTATAGATGAGGATGCTGGAGGCGAATATCCACATCATCCGCCCCAGCTGGCTGCTCACAAGGGCCGGCCAGGTGAGGCGGTAGTTATCGATGCTGAGGACGCGAAGGGCGCCGCTTTGTCTTTTCATGCGCCGCCTCTCCGTGGTTGTGTGGAGAGACTCGGGAGAGGTGTCATTTCAGACCAGAGGCAAGGGTTTGCCTCACGCGGTTGAGCAAGGCGCGGCGCTCTTGTTTCGTGTTGACGGGGAAACGAGTGAAGGCTTTTCCCAGCTTTAGGTCGGCGAAGAGGCCTGCCGGGTCTTCGTGGAAGTGAAGGAAGGCGATCGATTTGCGGTAGAAGATGCCACGTTTGCGCTCTGTCAACTCAGGGCAAGCGCGCAGGACGGCGAGGAGGTCGTCTTCGATCATATCAAGGGTGGGGGGGCCAGCGTGTTTCATGGCGTGAGCAGGATAAGGAGCGCATTGTAGCGCGGATGGGGATTTCCGGCAGGGTGGGCCGTGCTAAAATACATACAGTTTTCACCGAGAGGGCCTATGCCAATCTACGAGTACCGGTGCGCGGGCTGCAAGCGAAAGACAGACGTTTTTGTGCGCACGATGACGGAGCCGCAGAACGTGCAGTGCTCCCACTGCGGCGGCAAGGAGATGTCGCGGGCCGTCTCCCGGTTCGCAGTGGCGAAGACAGCCCAACAGGTGTGGGAAGGCTCGGAAGAGCCCTCGATGCACAACAGCGACGACTACTATAAAGACCCGCGAAACATCGGGCGGTGGACGGAGAAGCGCATGGCGGAGATGGGCGTGGATATGCCGGAAGAGGCGCGGGAGATGATCGACGCGGCACGGGATGGGGATATGCCTGCGCCGTTGGATGATTTGTGATTGTTACGAGGGCGCTCCGGTGAGGCACACGGAGTGAGGACACGTGCCCCGCGCCCTACAGGACTTCCCCCATCTAGGGGGAGGATTTTTTGAAGGACTATCAACACCTCGTGCAACACAATTCAACCTCCAACCTCGATTCCATCGGCGAGAAGATACGCACGGCGCTGGGGCAGAAGCACCAGGCGCGGGAGTCGGTCTATCCGCTGACGCGCAAGGTCGTCCAGGAGTCGGCGAATGCGATCCGCGCGGTGCATCGCGGCGCCTTGGACGAGGCGTTGACGCAGCTGAAGGCGGCGAAGGCGTTCTTGAGCGAGATCGAGAAGAACACGAGCGGCCATGAGGACTTGCGCAACACGGGCTATGTAGAGATGGCGGAGAAGGAATACGCTGAAGCAAGCTGTGTCTTTGCCCTGGGCAAGGGCGATGCACTGCCGGACCCGGACGCCATCGGCGTGGAGTACCCGGCCTACCTCAACGGCCTTGGCGAAGCGGCAGGCGAGCTGCGCCGCATGGTGCTGGATGCCTTGCGCAAGGGCGACGTCCAGCGTTGCGAGGCGATCCTTGGCGAGATGGACGACATCTACACGATGCTTTCGACGATGGACTTCCCCGACGCGCTTACGGGCAACCTGAAGCGCACGACGGACATGGTGCGCGGGGTGACGGAACGGACGCGCGGCGACCTGACGATGGCGCTGAGGCAGGCGCGGCTTGAAGAGAAGCTGCGGGACGTGGAGCGGAAGTTAGGCGGGAAGGAATAGCCGTCGCCGCCGGTGTGGGTGGGGTGAGCAGAGTGTTGGACGTTGTCACGCTCGAAGGCAATCACGTTCGGCTTGAGCCGCTATCGCTCAGCCATGTGTCTGCTTTAGTGCAGGCGGCGACGCCTTTGCGTGAGACGTACACCTACACCGAGGTCCCGGCCACCGAGGCCGGCATGCAGCGGTATGTTGAGACCGCGCTCGCACGGCAGGAGACTGGGACGGCACTACCCTTTGCCACAATCGACCGCAAAAGCGGGCGTGTCGTCGGCTCCACCCGCTTCGGAAACATCGAGTTCTGGGATTGGCCTGCTGGAAGCCCGCACCAACGCGGGGCGCACCTGCCGGACGTCGTGGAGATTGGCTGGACGTGGCTAGCGCCCGACGCCCAGCGGACGGCCATCAACACTGAGGCGAAGTTGCTGATGCTGACGCATGCCTTTGAAACATGGCGTGTGCATCGCGTGTGGATACGAACCGATTCCCGCAATGAGCGTTCGCGACGTGCCATCGATCGGCTGGGCGCACATCTCGATGGCGTGATACGGGCGGCACAGGTGGCCTATGACGGAGCCATCAGAGATACGGCAACATACTCGATCATTGACTCGGAATGGCCAGCTGTGAAGGCGAGGCTGAGAGGACTGTTGGAGCGGTAGCTCTTGCGTGATTGTTAGCCAATCGTCATGAGCGGCTGGCGCATGGTGACCTTTTGCCCAGGTTTCACCTTGATGGCCCGCACAACGCCTGCCTTAGGCGCTTTAATTTCGTTCTGCATCTTCATCGCTTCGACGACCAGAAGGACGTCGCCCTTTGCGACCTCTTCGCCCTTCTCGACCTCGATGCGCACGATGACGCCAGTGAGGGGGGAATCGACAGAAGCTTCGCCGGAAGCGCCCTCGTGGCCGCCAAAGCCGGAGGTTGTCGCGCCCCAGGCCGCCTTCACCTTGACCGAATAGAGCTCCGTGCCGCGCAAGACGGTGTACGTGTCGTCGTTCTTGTTGATGAGGAACTCGAGGGAGGTGTTGTCGAGGATAAGGGAGACGAGGCTTGTGCCCTGGAAGCGCTTGAGGTCGGCGTTCCAAGTCTTGTCGCCGGACTTCACGATCATGCGGTCGCCGGACTTCTCAAGGGTCACGTCAACCCACTCGCCATCGACCTGGGCGCGGAAGCGCTCTACCGCCATGGCCTGTCCCATATCTGCCCGATGGCCGCCGATTTCCACAGGCTTGCGCTGCCGGTCTTTGCCCCATTCTTGCCGCCGCCGTTCTTCGCGGCGCCCGCCTTGCTTTGATGCTCGATGAGCGTCGCTGCGATGGCGGCGAACTGGGCGCTCTGCTTGGGCAGCTCTTGGAAGAGGTCAGGGTTCTCATCAAGGAACTTGGTGTGGATATCGCCGGAGGCGAACTTTTTGTGCTGGATGACGGCCTGGAGGAAGGGGATGTTGTTCTGGATGCCGAGGATCTTGTAGTCGCGGAGGGCGCGGCCCATGCGGCGGATGGCCTGGTCGCGGTCACGGCCCCAGGTGATGAGCTTGGCGATGAGGGGGTCGTAGAAGACGGGGATCTCGAAGCCGCGGGAGACGCCGCTGTCCACGCGCACGCCGGGGCCGCCAGGCTCGGAGAGGAGGGCGATGAGGCCGGGAGAGGGCATGAAGTTGTTATACGGATCTTCCGCCGAGATGCGGCACTCGATGGCCCAGCCGTTCCACTTGATATCGGACTGCTTGTGGCGGAGCTTGTGGTTATCGGCCACTAAGATTTGCTCTTCGACGAGGTCGAGGCCGGTGACCATCTCGGTGACGGTATGCTCGACCTGGAGGCGGGTGTTCATTTCTAGGAAGTAGACGTCGCCGGTGGCGGTGAGGAGGAATTCGCAGGTGCCGACGCCACTGTAGTTGACGGCCTCCACGGCGGCGAGGCCGGCATCGATGAGCTTCTTGCGGATGGCGGGCGTGACGGCGACGGAGGGGCTCTCTTCGATGATCTTCTGGTGGCGGCGCTGGACGGAGCATTCGCGCTCGCCGAGGTGGATGGCGTTGCCGTGGTTATCGCGGAGGACCTGAAGCTCGATGTGGCGAACGGGGCTGAGATACTTTTCCAGATAGACAACAGACTTGCCGAAGGAGGAGGCAGCCTCGCTGGCGGCCATCTTCATGACGTGCTCGATCTCCTCCTCTTTGTGGACGACGTGCATACCCTTGCCGCCGCCGCCGCCGGAGGGCTTCATGAGGACTGGATAGCCGATCTTCTTAGCCGTCCGCTTCATCTCGTCAAGGGAGGCCGCCTCCACCGTTGCGCCAGGGACGATGGGCACGCCGGCCTTCTCCATCAAACGCCGGGCGGAGAGCTTATCGCCCATCTCGCGGATCATCCTGGCGCTAGGGCCGATGAAGGTGACGCCTGCCTTTTCACAGGCCTCTGCAAAGTCGGCGTTCTCCGCGAGAAAGCCATAGCCGGGATGGATGGCCTCTGCGCCTGACTTCTTCACCGCGTCGATGATGGCGTCGAAGCGAAGGTAGCTCTGCTTGGCGGGGGGCGGACCGAGAAGATAGGCCTCATCGGCATAGCGAACGTGTGGAGAGAGGCGGTCGGCCTCTGAATAGATGGCGACGGTAGCGATGTCCATATCCTCGCAGGTGCGCATGACCCGCAAGGCAATCTCGCCTCTATTGGCGATCAGGATTTTCTTGAACACCTAGATGGCCTCTGGTTAACGGGAGGGAGTGGAGCTGAGCGCTTCAGCGTCTTCACGGCGCAGCATATCAAGGAAAGAGGTGGATTTCAGGTCTTTCTCCAGGAGGTACCTCATATATTGGCGTAATGTGTGCTCGACTTCAATAGCTAAATCTGGTTCTAACCGTACTTTGGAGGAGGTTTCAAAACTGCCTCGCGCAAGAAGGCGCAAGACCTTGAGGGCGTTGAGGGAGAGCGGGCGGGCCAGAGGGTCGCTGCGGCGGCAGTTGGGGCAGAGGACACCGCCGAGCAAAGGACTGAAGGCGTTTGTGACTGGGCTTAGGGTGAGGTTGCAGTT
>CAMAVV010000097.1 GCA_945861815.1 Thermoflexus hugenholtzii JAD2 | reverse complement strand
GCACTTAGCAAGGGGCGTTTGGCACTCTTTGTCCTATCCCCCCATCACATCCGGGGCGAGGCATTTCACCTTGGGGAAGGTGATATCCATTGCCTCACAGGTGAACTGTTGCGCCACGCCAAGGACCTTGGAGCAATGCGAGCAGTAGAGCATCAACACGTCGAACCGGTCTAGCCCGTCCTCTACCCGTACTTTCGTCGCCTGTGGCTGTCCGATACGGCTGTCGCAAAAAGGGCATTCCATGGGGTCTCCTCTCCCTTCGCTTCGCTCAAGGGCATGCTTTGGTTCTCTCCCTCCAGGGGCGAGAAAAGGATTGTTGAGGCCATAGGTATACCGCAGATGTGGGCCAATGGGGAATGGGCGGTTGGCACACCATTGTCATCCTGAGGAATCTGCGACGAAGGAACTACGAGGCTGGTAGACCCTTCGCCTTGGATGCGGACTCCACGGCCTCAGGGTGACAATGGGGAAACTACTTCCCCTTGCGTTCCTTCATCATCTTCAGGTGGTACGTCATCGTCTGCAGGCCAAGCACCGGGTCGATGTTGCGCACGCGCACGTCGCCGGGAACCTGCGGCGCGACCGGCGCGTAGTTCAAAATGGCCTTGATGCCGCACTCAACCAGCTTGTTGATGACCGGCTGGGCTTGCGGTGCAGGCACCGCCACGATGCCGATGTCGATCTTCTGCTCCGCGATGGCCTTCGCCAGGTCCTCCATCGGCCGCACGGTGACGACGTCAAGCTGGCGTCCCACCTGCGACGGGTCTGCATCGAAGGCGGCGACGACCTTGAAGCCCTCCGGCGAAAAGCCGGGGTAGCTGATGATGGCGCGCCCCAGGCGGCCGACGCCCACCACGGCGGCGTTCCAATCGCGGTCGAGGCCCAGCACACGGCGCAGCTCGCCCACCAGGTAGTTCACGTTATAGCCGCGTCCCTGCTTGCCGAAGCGCCCGAAGTAGCTCAAGTCTTTGCGTATCTGCGCCGGCGTCACGCTCAGGCGCTCCCCAAGCTCCCGGGAGCTCACCACCTCGATGCCCTCGTCGCGCAGCTGGGTGAGGATGCGCACGTACAACGGCAGGCGGAGGATGACGACTTCCGGTATCGCGCTCCCGCTTCCGCTCCCGCTGGGATTGGAAATCTTCACGCCGCAGCCCTCGCGATGCTTGGCGGCGACTCTCGCCGCGCGCTGTGGATGGCGACTGTGCCCAGGTTCAGCGTCGTCCATTCCACCGTCGGGAAGCCGGCGGCGCGTATCGACTCGGCGAGGCTCTGCGCCGATGGGAAGGCGGTGATGGAGCGTGCAAGATAGCGATATGCCGCGCCGTCTCCGGTCAAAAGTCCCCCAAGGATGGGCAGGATGTAGTGGAGATACGGTCGGTAAAAGAAACGAACGAATCGCGAGCGGGGATTTGTGAACTCCAGGCAGACGAGCCGCCCGCCTGGCTTGAGCACTCGGCGCATCTCGGCGAACCCTTGCTCCATCTTGGCGAGGTTGCGCACCGTGAACGCCGTCGCGATGCCGTCGAAGGTCTGGTCGGGGAAGGGGAGGTGCAGCGCGTCGCCGGTGACAAAGGCCACCTTCTTGTTCATCCCCGCCTTCGCCGCCTTCGCCTGCCCGATGACGACCATCGGGTGGCTGAAGTCCAGGGCAGTGACCGACTGCGCTGTGTGCGCCATCAGCAGCGAGAGGTCGCCTGTGCCTGCGCCGATATCGAGGAGGCGGTCGTGAGCGGTGGGGGAGAGTTTCGCGACGGCCTTGCGCCGCCAGGACTGGTCGCGGCCCAAACTGATAACCCGGTTTCCAAGGTCGTAGCGTTTGGCGATCCTGCCAAACATCCGGCTGACGGTCTTTGACTTTTCAGCGCCGGTTACCTGTTGCATCGTGCGGTAGCCGCTCGCCCCCAGCCCGTTTGTAAAACTTGTCACAATTCTAAAGGCATCATGCAAGAGCGTCAACATTTGTCATAGAGGAAGGGGCAAGGTGCAGGGAGAGGGGGAGTGGCCTATCGCGCTGTGCGCCTCTTCATTCCTCTGCCATCTCCTTGCTCCCTGTACCGTGCTCCCTCTTATAATGAACCATGCACGTCGGCGTCTGCACCCTCACCCTGCGTATCCCGGAGAACGACAACCTGAAAGGCAAGCGGCGCATCGTGCACTCCATCGTCGCCCGGGTACGCAGCCGCTACAACGTCGCCATTGCCGAGGTGGGCGAGAACGATAACTGGCGCACGGCCCTCCTTGGCGTCACCTGCGTCAGCAACGATGCCAAGCACGCCGACGCAATGCTTGCCAAGGTCGTGCGATTCGTCGGCGAGATAGGCGGCGATGCCGAGCTCGTCGACTCCCACATCGAGATTCTGGATGGGATGTAGGACCTAACCCCTAACCCCTTCCCTGCGAGGGAAGGGGGAAAGTCCCTCTCCTCGCAGGAGAGGGACTAAGGGAGAGGTCTCAGAGTCATGAACACCGAAGCATTCCTGGACAACCTCAAAAAGCAGCCCTGGTACCGTGGCCAGGTGGTCCACCGCGAGGTCATAGCCAAACGCTCCGCGCGCCCCGGCCTCCTCGACCGCCCGCTCCCCGAAGCCCTCGAATCCCACCTGGGCGCCCTCGGCGTCACCTCCCTCTACGCCCACCAGGCGCGTGCCATCAACGCCCTTCGGGCCGGGCGAAACGTCATCGTCGCCACGTCTACCGCCAGCGGCAAAAGCCTCTGCTACACCATCCCTATCCTTGAGTCCGTCATCGCAAGCAAGGCCAATCGCGCGCTCTTGCTCTTCCCCACAAAGGCCCTCGCCCAAGACCAGCTTCGCAAGCTCGCCGAGCTTACCGCCTTCCTCCCGAGGGGCGTGAAGGCCGCCACCTACGACGGCGATACGCCCTCCCATGAGCGCGGGGAGATACGCCGCTCGGCCCAGATCATCCTCACCAACCCCGATATGCTGCACATGGGCGTTCTCCCCAACCAGCACCTGTGGCGCACCTTCCTCTCCAACCTCAAGTACATCGTCCTCGATGAGTCCCACGTCTATCGCGGCGTCTTCGGCTCCCACGTCGCCAACATCATGCGCAGGCTCCGCCGCGTCTGCGCCCTCTACGGCAGCGTCCCCCAGTTCATCCTCTCCAGCGCAACCATCGCCAACCCAGGCGAGCATGCCGAACGTCTTACAGGGCACGCCTTTGAGGTGGTGGACGACGACGGCTCGCCCTATGGCGGCAAGGACTTTCTCCTCTGGAACCCGCCCTTCATCGACGAGAATCGCATGGCGCGGCGCAGCCCCCACAGCGAGACGACGATGGCCTTCACGAACCTCCTCCAGCGCAACGTGCGCACCATCGCCTTCAGCCGTTCGCGCAAGCTCGCCGAGCTTATCTATATCTACACCCGCGACCGCCTTCGCGAAGAGGCGCCCCAGCTGGTGACGCGCATCAAACCCTATCGCGCAGGCTACCTCGCCGAGGACCGCCGCGCCGTGGAGAAGGGGCTCTTCAGCGGCGCGCTTCTGGGCGTCTCCGCCACTAACGCCCTGGAGCTTGGCATCGACATCGGCGACTTGGATGCGACCATCCTCAACGGCTACCCCGGCACCATCGCCAGCGCATGGCAGCAGGCCGGGCGCAGCGGCCGCCGTGGCGAGCGCTCCCTCAGCATCATGGTCGCCTCCGATAATCCCCTCGACCAGTATTTCGTCCGCCACCCGGAGGCATTTTTCGGCAAGCCGCAGGAGAACGCCCTCATCTCGCCAACGAATCCCCATATCCTGAAGCCCCATCTGCTCTGCGCCGCCTTCGAATCGCCCATCACCCCGCGCGATGAGGCGCTCTTTGGCGAAGAGATGTGGCCGCTGCTCAAAGAGCTGGAGCGCCGCGACCAGGTGCAGGAGCGCAACCATCGCTGGTTCCCAAGCACAGGCGTCACCTACCCCGCCGAAGGGACCAGCATCCGCTCCACCTCCGACGCCCTCTATCAGATCGTCGATGAAAAGAACGGCGCATTGCTGGAGACCGTTGACGCCGCAGTCGCCTACTCCCAGATACACCAGGGCGCAGTCTACCTTCACCAGGGCGACCCCTACGTCATCACCAAGCTCGATATCCCGTCCAAGACGGCCTTCGCACGCGCCCACGCCGAGCCGTACTACACCGTGACCCGCGACACCACAGACATCACGATCGAGAAGCTCGTCTCGCGAAAGGTCGTCGGCGGCACGGCCGTGCACCTTGGCCAAGTGGACGTCTCCCGGACCGTCGTCGGCTTTCGCAAGAAGCGCCAGTTCACGGAGGAGGTCATCTCCGATGAGCCGCTGGACCTGCCAACACAGTCCTTCGTCACCATCGCCCTGTGGTTCGACGTTCCCGAGCGCGCTATCGCGAAGATCGACGCACTGAAGCTCGATCTCCCTGGCGGCCTCCACGCCTGCGAGCACGCTGCAATCGGCATGCTCCCCTTCTTCGCCATGTGCGACCGCGCCGATATCGGCGGCGTCTCCACGGCCCTGCACCCGGATACGGGCAAGCCCCAGGTCTTTATCTACGATGGCCACCCCGGCGGCATAGGCATTAGCGAGCGCGGCTACGACCGCATCTGGGAGTTGTGGGAGACGACGCTGAAGACGATTACCGAGTGCCCCTGCACATCAGGCTGTCCTTCGTGCATCCAGTCGCCCAAGTGCGGCAACAACAACAATCCCTTGGACAAAGACGCCGCGAAGCTTCTCCTTGAACATCTCCTGGAGATGGACAAAGAGGAGCGCTTGATAGCCAAGCTGGCGGAGAAGAAGGGTAAGAAACCGTGAGGGCTGGCCTTAGGCCAACCCCTACCCTTACGCGATCGCTATCGGGTTGATGGGGCTGCCCGTGCCGCCCTCGACTCGCAGCGGCGCGACCACCAGCAGGAACTCGTAGACGCTGTCGGCGGCGAGCTGCTCCAGGTCGAGAAGTTCAAGCAGCGGGACGCCCTGGTTGCGCAGCAGCTCGATGTGGACAGCCAGGAACTGGCCCTTTGTCCAGGGTATCGGCTCGATGGCGGCATTGTCGCTGCCCACGGCGCAGATGCCCTTGGCCTTGATGAGCGCACAGGCCTCCAGGCCGATGCCCGCCTCGCCGTGGTCCATCGCCGCCGGGTCCTTCTTGTAGCCGCGCATCCATCCCGTCCGCACGAGAAGCGCGTCGCCGCTGCGAAGGGCTACGCCCTGCCTCTTCGCGCAGGCCAAGAGCTCCTTCGATGAAAAGGCATAGCCCGCAGGAACGGTTGCAACATCCATCTGCCGCGCCATATCCAGCATCACCCCTCGCGCGACGATCCAGCTTTGCTTATCGATGCCGCACCGCTGTGCGCCCTCGGCTACCGTGAGGCTATCGCCGGGGAAGCCGTTGTAGAGGTGCGCCCCTTGCCACACATGGGCCAGGGAGTCCATGTGCGTTCCAAAGTGGGAGGCGATGGTGTAATAGTCTTCCGCGCCGTAAACCTCTTTGCTCTCGGGGTCTATCTTGGCAAACCTATCGCCGCTGAGCAACGTCGCTCGCTGGGGAGGCTTGCGATAGCCCTTCGGAGGGAAGCCGCTCTTGATGGGAAGCGCGAGCGAGTAGACGACGCCCGTCTTGCAGACCTTCGTCGCCGCGCGGATCACGGCAGGCGTCAGGAGGTTCAGCGCTCCGCGCTCGTCGTCTTTACCCCAGCGTCCCCAGTTGGCGGGAGGGCTCTTTCTCGAGGGTTGTGGCGTGGGTGGCATGAGGCGCTCCTACTTCTTGGCCAGGTGCGGGATGACCTCTTTGCCTGCCAGCTTGATGCTCTCCATCACGCGCTGGTGGGCCATCCCGCCGATCTGCGTCAAGGCCAAGACCAGGGTGACGCCTGCGCCCTCCAGGTCCTTGATCTGCCGGACGCAGTCATCAGGCGTGCCGCAGATAATCATATGGTTGTTGAGCGCCTGGTCCCAGAAGGGCGGCTGCTCCCAATAGGGCTTGTAGCCAGGGGGCATCGCCGCCATGCGCTTACGGCGCTCCTCCGGGTCCCGGGGAGTGAAGAACCGGCACAGCTGTTCGATGTAATAGCCGTGATGCGGCCGCGCGATCTCGATGGCCTCTTGGCGCGTCTTGGCGCAGTACATCGGAATCATGCAGCCGACTTCGAGGGCTTCTCGCGTATCGTGGCCGTGGCGCGTCCACACCTCGCGAGCGGCGGCGGTGTCGCCCGCCAGTGTTTCGAAGCCGCCCAGGATCGTGCCGGTGAGCATATGCATCCCCCGGCCAAGGTTCTGCTCCTGGGACGAGCGGCTTGTCGTGGATGCCCAGATGCGCGGCGTCGGCTTTTGCACCGGCTTGGGGACGATGGTGATGGGGCTTGTCACCTGGTAATGCTTGCCGTGGAAGGTGACCTTATCCTCCGTCCAGCACTTCTTGATGAG
>CAMAVV010000096.1 GCA_945861815.1 Thermoflexus hugenholtzii JAD2 | reverse complement strand
TGGTGCGCCTCCCGCCTGGGATAGGCGCAAATATAGCACGGGACCACCCTGGCATCAGCGTAGCGCGGTGCGGTCAGCGGCAGGCACTGAAGCTGGAAACAGTGGGCCAAACCTTTGTCATGACGCCAGCTTCTTTAGCGGCCTTCGATAGATGCTGACTCTAAGGAGCGATTCGACGCCCACTCGCTCAGAGGCATCGAGGATTTCGATGCCGACGATGCGTCCTTTGCCATCCAAGTCGAGGGTAACGCCTTCATAGAGGTCCCTGCTATCGACTGGCTGAATCCTACGAAAGTGCAGGTAGAGGGCATCTGCTTGTTCGTCGTATTCGATTTTCACAGCTTGCTCCACCCTTTCCGCCGAAGAGTCACGGTTACGACTTCGATGCGCTCAGTAAATGCTCTGTAGGTCACCCGTAAAGACCATTTCGGAAACCTCTTATAGGCATTGTAACGTCCTTTTGTAGATGGCGCGACCCAGTCAGGCGTTTGCACAGCAGCAGCTACCTGTTCAACTGGGATACGGTAGAGCCGCATTCTCCTGCGGGCATGACGACCCAAGGTGATTGTGTTCATCGCAGCCTCTGTTCGCGACGGACGTTAGGGGGTGCGCGATACGCAAAGATATGCGAGGGGCGTGGCTATAGGCAATGGTCATTTGTCAGACGAGCTTTGGCAGCGGCGTAGCGCGGTGCGGCTTGAGTAGATGATGGAAGCGACTTGTGCGATGTGCCGCCAGGCCACTGGCCGTCGCGCTCGAAGAGTCCGTGTGCCCCACCGGACCGAGTGGCCTACATCTTTTCCGGCGCGCTCATCCCCATCAGGTGCAGCGTCCGCGCCAGGGCGATCTTCGCAGCGGCGACGAGCTTCAGGCGCGCGGCGGTTATCGCCTCATCGCCTGGCTCAGAGGAGACGACGCGGCACTGCTTGTAGAACCAGTGGAACGTGGTCCCCAAGTCTTGGGCGTAGTGCGCCAGGTGATGCGGCTCTAATATCTCCGCCATCTTTTCGATGAGTTCCGGCAGTTCCAGCATTTTGCGGATGAGCGCCAGCTCCGCTTCGTTCTTCAGCAGCGAGACATCGCCCTTCGAGTAGTTGATGCCCTTCTCTTCGGCCAGCCGCAGGATGCTTGCGATGCGGGCGTGAGCGTACTGGACGTAATAGACGGGATTCTCTTGCGACTGTGTCTTCGCGACTTCCAGGTCAAAGTCCATCTGGCTATCGGCAGAGCGCGAGAGGAGGAAGAAGCGTACGGCGTCTTTGCCGACTTCATCCACAACCTCGCGAAGAGTGATGATGTCGCCGGTGCGCTTGGAGATGCGCACCACCTCACTGCCGCGCTTCAGCGTCACAAGCTGAGACGTAATGATTGTGAGGCGCGCCGGGTCGATGCCGAGGGCGGAGATGGCAGCCTTCATGCGCGGCACGTGGCCTTGGTGGTCTGCGCCCCACAGGTCGATGACCCGGTCAAAGCCGCGCTCGGCAAACTTGTTGTAGTGATAGGCAATGTCTGTGGCGAAATAGGTAGGGGTGCCGTTGCTTCGCACGATGACGTTGTCTTTGTCCTCGCCGAGGCTCGTCGAGGTGAACCAGGTCGCCCCTTCGCGCTGTGCCACGTAGCCATTGTCGCGCAGCTTCTCGAGGATGCGCGTGTACTGGCCGTTGGTGAAGAGGGACGCCTCGCTGAACCACTCGTCGAACTTCACGCCCAGCGCTTCGCAGTCGCTTCGTATATGCGCCAGCATCTTCTGCAGGCCGATGGCGCCGAGTTCCTTCTGCGCCTCTTCCGGTTTCTCCCGCACCTTCTGCTCCAGCGCCTTCGTGTCCTTCGCCTCGGCGATGATCTCCTTCGCCAGGTCGATCATGTACTGGCCTATATAGCCGTCGTCCGGCATCTTCACGTCTGCGCCAAAGGCTTGGGCCGTGCGCGCGTACAGCGACTTGTAGAAGTTCTGCATCTGGTTGCCGGCGTCGTTGATGTAGTACTCGCGCTGGACGCTGTAGCCGGCGGCCTGCATGACGCTGGCAAGGGTATCGCCCAGCACCGCGCCGCGCCCGTGGCCTATGTGGACCGGGCCTGTCGGATTCGCGCTGACGAACTCCACCTGGACGCGCTCGCCGTTGCCCTTGTTGACGTTGGCGAACCTTTCGCCTTCGCCGTTGATAACGCTCACCTGGTCCTGGAGCCACCGCTTGGAGAGGGTGATGTTGATGAAGCCCGGCGGCGCAACGGAGGCCGACTCGATGATTTCCGATGTAGGCAGGTTCGCGACGAGCCGCTTTGCGATTTCAAGGGGCGCCATGCGCGCGCTGCGGGCTAGGCGCATCGCCATGTTCGTCGCGAAGTCGCCGTGGGTGGCGTTCTGCGGACGCTCGATGACGATTTCGAGGACGCCCAGCTCAGGCAACGCGCCGGACTTTACCGCCGCCTCTGCGGCCTCCTTGAGTGACTGCGTCAGCCGCTCTTTGATGCGTTCCATGGGAAAAGTCTCCGAAAAAAAGAAGTGGCCTTGGGGCCACAGGACTATTTTACCAGAAAGCGGCGGACTGCCTCTGCTAGAATCCGCCCACTATGGAAAGCAGACCAACAACAGACGTGTGGCTCATCAACGGCATCCCCGGCGCAGGAAAGACGACCGTTGCCCGGAAGCTGGCCCAGCGCTTTGGAAAGGGCGCCCACATCGAAGGCGACCGCCTTCATGCCTTTGTTGTCGCGGGCAACGTGGCCCCTGGAGGGACGCCTGAAGAGGAATCGAATCGTCAGTTAGACCTTTGCGCCCGCAATATGTGCCTGCTGTCGCGCTCCTTTGCGGAGGCGGGCTTTGTGCCGGTCATGGACTACGTTGTCGCCTCACGACGGATCCTCGGGCGTTATCAAGAGCAACTTCAGGGCTATCGTCTCCACTTCGTGACGCTCGCGCCCTCCATCGATGTCGTCCTTGCTAGGGACGCCCAGCGTGATAAGCACTTCGCCAGGCAGTTTGCTTACCTGGATGAAGGGATGCGCCGCGAGCTCGCTGGCGTGGGCCTGTGGGTGGACTCGAGCGCGATGACGGTGGACGAGACGGTGGAGCACATACACGAACGAAGGAAGCAAACAGCGGTGACATAGACCCCTTTCTTGTCACCCTGAGTCCTGTGAGGCCCCCGTATCCTCGGAGAGTCCTACTATCTTGTCCGCTGAACGCTTAGGTGTCCCTATCTCACCGGCTGCAGCGAAATCGTGAGTTGTGCTCGCCCGGCCACGTTGGTGACGGTGCTTCCGTTGCCATTGTTCAAGACTTGAATACTCGTAAACAAGTCGTTTCGTGGAGGGATCGTGCCCGAATAACTCTGCGGATACTGCTGGAAGGGCGGAGGTGCATTGCTGCATCCTAAGTTGCCCCACGTCGCCGTTGCGATTGCCAGGATGTTCGTCCCCCCTTGACCCGAGACAGAGCAGGTTGCCGCCACTGGGATCGATGTTGCGAGGGCCACCACCTCGAAGTTCACTCCGGAATAGTAGCCGCGCGTCCCAAGCGCTGAAATCGTGGCATCCATTGTGATAGTCCAAGAGGTGGCGCTGGTTCTTTGAATCGAGATGGTCCCCGATGCCGAACACGGCTGGAAGATCGAGTCGCTGCGGGTCGCGGTATAACTAAACGGGAACGACGTCGGGCTTGACGATATTCGGGTCAGCGCATCGTTTACGCCGGGAGGCAGACTGAAGAAGATGCGGCTATCCGTGGCGCAGACCAGCCTGATTCGCGTTGTGAAATGAAAGTCGGCATCTCCCGAGGGTGTTGAAGGAGTTGGCACCGGCGCAGGGGTGTTTGTTGGCATCCGAGTGGGCACTGGGATGGGAGTCGGCGTCACCACTGGTGTCGGTCTTGGTGTGGACGTGGCGGTGGGCGTTGGGCTCGGCGTAGGCAGGAGCGTTGCAGTTGGCGCCGGTGTGGGCGTGCTCCTGGGCAAGAATGGATTGCCGCAGTTTGGCATCGCCTCGAGGCTTGTGCGGCTTACTTGGAAACAGCCCCGAACGCCGTTGCCGTTCTCGCCTGCAACGAATGTCCCGGACATTAAATCGGTAGTAAATGAGCCCGTAAAGACGGCGCCGCCTCCTTCTAATCGTATCGAACTGGCGCTCACGGAGCCTCAGACGTTGTTCAATTGAAACGGTGCCAGTCCGCAACGGGCCGTTGGCTTTAAGGGCGTGATGGTATCCAAGGCAACAAGGGCGTTGCCGACGATGTCATTCCCGTTCTGCGCAAGGTTCAGCGTGATGGATCCCGACCACTGGCATAGCGGGTCATCGGAAAATTCAATCATGTTGATGCCGCCGCGCCAAGTGCCAGTGAGGTCGCGAGCCGGTGAGATCGTAGTTTCTAACCGTGGTGTGGACGTAGGTAGGGGTGTGGCTGTTGGGGCGGATTGGGTTTCGCAGGGTCGGGTTGTGCGCGCTCCGCCGCCGATCTGCTGCTCCCGTGCCACTAAAGCGGCCGTGCCGATCGCATTTCGAGCCGCCACGGCGGGCAAGAGCGTTGTGCGAACTGTGACGCTCCAATTTGTGAAGGCTGGGTCGGCCTCTTTGCCGAGCGTCCTATCTGCGGCGTCACGGCGCATGCCGTTAGAGCCCACGCGATGCCATTTCGTCTGCACATCCCCGAGCGTGAAGAGGCCGTCAGCGTCCGTACCCAAGGAAAGGATGACCTCCGCATTCTCAGGGCCAAAGGCTGTTCCTGCTGCTGTGATTTGATAGGCTCTCCGCTCTCCCTGACGGTCAATCACAACACAGTCGACAAGGTCAACCGTAACCTTTGGCCCCTGCTGTGGCGGGATCTTGCAGGTGAACTCTTTCCTGGCGAGCTCCGTCCCTCCCGCTGGCCCGTTGGAGTCGAAGAGGACGACTCGTATGGTGACTGGAAACTCCGTGGCTCTTTCATCGTATTCCCTTGATTCCGTAGCGATCCACATGAACATGCCTGAGCGGTCTGTTCCCTGCAGTTGGGTATCATTTGGGGAGAAGAAACCGCCTCCTCCAGGGTAGTCGTGGTAGACCAGCAACCTCTGGCCGAGTGAAAGCTGAACAGTGCCCCGCGCGGCTAAGCGAAGGGTGACAGAGTCAGGTTCATCGAGAGGCTGGCCTCCGCAGCCGACTTCTGCGATTTCCGCGGATGGCCTTGCAGGTGCCTGTATCGCATCTTTGCTGGGCTTTCCCGGCTTGGCGGGGGCCTTGAAGTCGAAGGTGACTTGGGCCGTCACCTGGGGCGTGAGGGACTGGCCTGAAGCGGAGAGCATCTCGGTGCCTGCTGTGTGATTCCCCTCAGATAGGCCCGTCACCTTTATCGAAGTCTTGGTCGTTGTGGTGACGGTCGCCCCATCGAGCGCGTAGCGGTACCGGGCACGCGTGGGGGCATTCTTGGCTGAGAGCTTAATCTCAACCTCAACGGCGGTGACGGTCTTCCCAGCCTTGGGGCTGGTGATGCTGAGGGACGGTGTCTTATCAGCGGCAGAGGCCGTGGCGACGGTGAGGAATAGCGTGAGAATGACGAGAGTCAGACAAGCGGATCGCAGGAAGCGTTGCGCGCTCATGGAATCCCCTCCCTAAGCACAACAGACATATTCGTAGGATACACCGCCTCGCAAATGAATTGGATGGTTGCCTACGCCTCTCCCGGAGCCATGTCCCTGTTAGCCCAGACGCGCGCCACTTCGCTCGCCAGCGCCTTGTGCTCCGCCTTTGTGAGCGAGGGGTCGTCGCGATAGATCGCCTCCGCCTCTTGGCGCGCCAGCGTGAGCAGCGCCGCATCGGAGAGCCGCGCCATGCGAAGGTCGGGCAGGCCGCTCTGGCGCGTGCCGAAGAAGTCGCCGGGGCCGCGAAGGCGCAAGTCCTCCTCCGCTAATGCAAAGCCGTCGTTCAGGCTCTCCATCAAGCGCAGGCGCTCGCTTGCCTCCGGGGTCGGCGAGTCCGACATGAGGATGCAGTAGCTCTGGTGCTCTCCCCGTCCCACGCGCCCTCGGAACTGGTGCAGTTGGGCAAGGCCGAAGCGGTCCGACGACTCCACCATCATTACCGTCGCGTTCTGCACGTCGATGCCGACTTCGATGACGGGCGTTGAAACTAAAATATCGAACTGGCCGGCCTGGAAGGAGCGCATGATCTTATCCTTGTCGCTCGCCTTCATCCGCCCGTGGAGCAGGGCGACGCGCAGGTTGGGGAAGACCTCCCGGCTCAGGCGTTCGTGCTCCTTCACTGCTGCCGCCGCATCCATCTTCTCCGACTCTTCGATGAGCGGGTAGATGACGAAGGCCTGCCGCCCTTCGGCAACTTGCCTACGGATGAACTCGTAGGCCGTCTCCCGCCTTGCCGATTCCAGGTAGCGCGTTCGGATGACCTGCCGTCCCGGAGGCAGCTCGTTCAGGACGGAGATATCGAGGTCGCCGTAGAGGGTGAGGGAGAGAGTACGCGGGATGGGCGTCGCCGTCATGACCAGGAGGTGG
>CAMAVV010000095.1 GCA_945861815.1 Thermoflexus hugenholtzii JAD2 | reverse complement strand
CGCGCCAGTTCGACAACACCGTCTTTCCACTGGTCAGCGCCATCGATACCGACGCCCTTGCCCCCATCCGCCGCGAATCTCATTCCCTCGATTCAGCCGACACGCCCGTTGGCATGCCCTCGGCGGTAGCGTTGAGCCTAGATGGCTCCCGGCTCTATGCCGTCAACGCCGCCAGCGACGATATTTCCGTCATCAACCTAGCCACAGGGATTGGCGTTGGACACATCGTCGTTGGGGAAAACCCTCGGGATATCGCCCTTTCTCCTGATGGCAGACATCTTTACTCGCTCAACGCCATTTCCGGAGACGTCAGCGTTGTGGACCTGGGCAGCTCGCGGGTTATCGCAACGCTATCGCTGGCAAAGGACCCGCGCCCGGGCGAGGTGCATCTGGGCGAGCGCCTGTTTCGCACAAGCAGGCCGGAGACGGTGGCCCGCGACCACTGGATCGCGTGCGCCTCTTGCCATTGGGACGCAGGCTTTGACGGGCAAACGTGGCTTGGGACGGAAGGCGGGCCGCGCAATACGACGCTCTTGCGCGGCATCGCCGGAACAGCACCCCTGCACTGGTCGGCTGATAGGGAGAACGTGCAAGCGTTCCAGGCAACCTTCACTGAATTGATGGGCGGCAAAGGCCTTTCACCACTCGAGCTAGACGCCCTGGCAGCCTTTCTCAACAGCCTGCCGCCTCTGCCAAGCCCTCTCCGTCAGCCTGGTGGTTCTTTGCCTAAAGAGGCATCGAAGGGCGCTGGAGTCTTCCGCCGAGCGGGCTGCGCCGCCTGCCACAACCCCACAGATGGCCTCTTCACTGACCGCACGCTCCACGATGTGGGAACTGGGGCGCCCTTCCACAACAGCCCAACGGGAACCGGCAAGGTTTCCGAAGCCCTGGGGGCAGCCTTCGACACACCCAGCCTCAGAGAACTCTGGCTCACTGCGCCGTACCTGCACGATGGCCGCGCCGCCACCTTGCGCGATGTGCTGACAACGCATAACCCAAGGGGGAGTCACGGCGATACGGGCGGCCTTTCAGAAAACGACCTGACGGCCCTTGAAACCTTCTTGCGTTCGCTCCCACTTACCAACGTTGAGTTGAAATCGCTCTTCGGAAAGTAGACACCGGCCTCATTGCACGGTGGCCGGTTTTCCTCCCAGAGGCGACGACCCGCGCAGGTTGACCACCTTTGCGAACCACTGGCCATTTATCCGGCCTGTCACCGTGACTTCAATGGAATCTGCGCCGAGGACGACATTTGTGAAGCCCTGGCTGTATAAGGTATCGGCGTTGAGTTCAACACGAACCCGATTGGAGTTTCCTGCGATAGCTTCATCGCGGATGATGAGACCGGCAATGGCAACGGTGAAACGCAAGGAATCGGCGGCAGCAGGCAGATCAAAGGTCAACACAATCGTAGATGGCGTGCGCGCAGGCGATACCCCCGGACGAATCGTATTAAGGGTGATAAGGGTGCTGACCGCAACGTCATCCCTGGGACTGGCGACGACAAACCTGTAGATAGAATCAGGGGAGCCAAGGATGGCTGACAACGGAGCGCGATAGCCATACTGCGTGAGCACCGTCTTCCCATCGGCCAGGACCGGGGGATTCGGAACGAGACCGGTGGACGGCACCGCACGGTCTTGAATGGCAGCGATGTGAACGGTGTACACGCCTGGCTCGGTGACGCGGAAGGTCTTGCCCTTAGAATCGATGTAGCCTACCTGGCTTGCCCGGCTAGTGAAGGTCTGCACTTGACCTGAAGGCGAAGTGACAGTGACGGTAACGCCAACGTCAAGAGTCGGCCAGGCTTGACCGCTGAACACGAAGCTATCGCCAACTTCCAGCACAGAGCCAGGGCGCGTGCCAGTTGGCGTGATGAAGAGATCGTACGGTAGTCCCTGGACGGTAAGCAGAGGCCCGCATGTGGCAAGTCCGCCAGCGGCCCCCTGGTACGGCGGGCATATCCGGTTCCCTTTCGGATCCTTCAAACTATAGGTATTCGGCCCAGTCTGCACCGCCCCTGGCGTGATGACGGCCATAGAGGCATATGGGACAAACTGATTCCCGCGCGCGCTCTTGATGACGGCGCCGCCAAAGAGCAACTTCACATCGCCCTCTTCGTCGCCCTCCCGATCGCCCAAGCCTAGAAAATCCCAGGAGCCAAAACATGTCAGCCCGATCTGGCAGTTGTAGCTATCATGACCGTACCAATGATTGTGGGCGGCCGTCACTTCGGATACTGCCGCATGAACATGGATGCCATCGGCACGGACGCTGCTGGTGTACCAATAGGCCCATGAGTCGATCCTATCGGGACGCTGTTGCCCGCCGTTGCCGGCGGTGGTGTGGATGCTCAGTTTCTTCATGTCACGCGATTCAGCACAGAAGGTCTCACCGCACCAAGTGAAGCTCTCGGCAACCTGTGGCGCAAGAGGACCGAGGATTGACGTCTGATCTTCCAGAGTCACCGATGGATGGATCGGGCTCATGTCCGCCAGCCATGCTACATCGCCCCGGAAGAACGGATAAGAACCTACCGAGCGGGCATGCCGGTTGCCGATAGGATCGCACGCGGCCTCGCCGCAATTCGGGTCGAACGTCCTGGTGAAAAACCAGGTGCGCAGCGTTGAATCCCTGCCGATGTTCGCCAGTTCGCCGTTCTTCTGCCCATGAGCGATGAGCGGTGTGTTCGGCGTCGCCACGATGGAGGCGCCGGCACGAGAGGCCATCCACAGCGTTCCGTCAGCCGGGTCAGTGTAGGAGGCAGTAAGGGTAAAGATATATTCGCCGTGCGCCTCAGGCCTCCACGTCCTATCAGCCACAAAGTAGCCAAAGCGGTTCGCCTTACCCGAAACCTGGAAGGTCTGCCGCTTGGCTGCATCGCCATCTACGAAGTGGTCCACACGAAGCGATACCTGCGCAGCCACGCCAGGCTCAACAACGACAACGGGGCTAAACTCATCGCCAACCGCCATCGGCGTGCCTTCGAACATCCCAAGCTTTAGGTCCAGGGGTTCAGCCACCCAGATGTTGTACGTCCCTTGAATCGCAAGATCCTGTCCCCAGAGGCTCTTGACCGTCCCATTAAGGGTCACTTTATGCAGGCCGTATTGGTCGAAATCGACGTTGAGGGCATCCAAGCCTGTTGTCAGGCCGAAGGTTCGCCCAGGGCCGGCGAAGGATAGCGCCACCGGATAGCCGTTGGAGGTTGACCCTGCAAGAAAGGACTGTGTAAACGGCGCGTTGTTCGCCAGGGAGACGGTCCTCCCATCCGGCCGCGTAAGCGACACGGAGAGGGTTCCTAAGGAGGAATCGTTCATGGCGATAAGAGGCACCTGTGGCACCATAAAGCCAAACCCGGTGTATGCAAGGGTCGGCAGATATGGCTCAAGGAGATAGCGGACACGCCTCCCGGAGAGAGGATCACGCGGAGAGGCAATAAAGCTCGTTTGCGTGGCGCGGCGGCTTCCCAGGGCAAAGCGTCCCTCATCTTCATTGGCAACGATGCCTCGTATTCCGCCTGAGCCCCAGCTCGGTATCTCGTTGAGCAACGTGGCCGGGATACGCGGCGGCTGGGCATCGCCTACCTTCATAAGCGGCAGGTAGCCGATCCCGGTGTTCTGCTCAAGCTCGCCCCCCAAAGGCGATTGACTGGGACCCCGGAACTGGCCTATGTCGCGATACTCTTCCCCATTCGGCCTTAGGGTGTCAAAGACGATGCGCGCCCGATACCACCCAGCCTCGAGGCCGGCAGCCCATCCTGTGAGATCGAAGCGGGTATTCATGCTCAAGCACTGTTGGGAGGTCGGGATGCCTGGGACGGTTGGTCGCACCAGCGCCCAGTATTGGTTTACGCCCTCATCTGTCTCGATAGGCAGGCCGGTTGGCGTCAGCGGCGGCCCGTGAACATTAACGTTCACCTCTCCGGCATATTGCCCGAGGCGGTCAAAGAGGCGATAGACCTGGAGCCGTGGCAGATTGCACGGCTGCTGCGGCCCGTCAGGCAGGGTGAACTGGATAAAGGGAGCGCTGCCCGCCAACTGGCCAGAGGCGATCCAATGCCAGGCATTGTTGAAGCCGGAGACGCTAAATGGCAATGCGGGCGATGTGTATTCGACGCCTTCGGGAACGCGGAGCATAACGCCGGCTGACCCAGAGCCCCACTGGGCTTGGCAAGCCCCTTGCTCCACAGCAGCCACAATGATGGTATTACCGGGACCAGCTTGGAGCCGTGTGGCAAACGAGCCATCCTGGCCGATGGGCACGCAGGCTTGGGTTCCCCATTCAACGGCCGCTATGCGCGCCATGTTCCTCTGACGATCCGTTACTGGAATCGCTCCTGCGGCGCCAGTGATTGCGACTGTTCCATCCGTACTCCTCGAGGAAACAGTGATGCGAGAGACGACTGGCGCCTCCTGGCGGTCCTGAAAATCGTACTGCTCCAACGTCCCACGCGGAATCATCGCCTGAGCAAGGTTCGTGATGGAGCCAGCAAGGCTCAAGGGTTTTGGTGGCTCAGGCGTCGCGGTTGGACGCGGCGTCGAAGTGGCGGGTGCAGTTGGCGGAGGCGGCGTGAAGGTAGGCGTGGGCACGGCAGTAGGCGTGGGAGTATTCGCAGGGAGTGGCCTAGGTGTTGGAATCGACGTGGCCGTCGGCAGAGGCGCCGAAGTGGGAGTGGGAATCGGAGTCGGGATTGGCGCAAGGGGCACTGGGAGAGCGTCCTTGCTGACCTTGCCGAGCTTCGCAGGCATTTGGTAGACAAACTGAATCGTGGCGCTGATGGGCGGCGAAAGCGGCGACTGGTCATTGTTCGCCAGTTCGGCAACAATCGTGTGCTGGCCTACAGTCAGCCCCGTGACCTTGACCGAGGTCTTTGCCGTCCTGGTGACCTGCGCGCCATCTATGCTGAGGACGATATGCCCCACGCCAGGCTTGTTTGCCCCACCGATGCTCTTGGCATCCAGCTTGAAGTTTGAGGCCTTGAACTTGATCTCGACTTCGCCGGCGGCAACGGTCTGACCGCCTTTCGGCGAAGTGATGCTCAGAGATGAAGATTTGGTCGCAGCCAAGGCGGAGGCACTTGGCAAAGCAAGAGCAATAATGACCAGGAGAGATAGAAAAGAGATAAGTATCCGGCGCACTTAGGCCCCTTCACAGGCGAGCGCCTGTTCGCCGCGGGAAACGCTGGCGTTACTACGGCCGCCAAACATCGGCATCTTGAGAAGAATCGGCCTAAGACGAGTTGTGATACCTTTCATCAGTGGATGATTATAGACCTCTCACCGATTCCCTTGACAGACCTTTTTATGCCACAGGGCTAGGCAAGCCTTGAAGAAGCATGTAGCCAGTGCAAGGAACGACCCTAGCCTTCGCCACGCGGGCCGCCAGCCCACGCCGCATCGGTTGCCCCTCTCAGATGCCACTGGTACAATCGCTCTACTGATTTGCAACACTGTTCGTCAGGGAGCCAACGTGGTACTTAGCGACCGCACTATCAAAGAAGAACTCAAGGCAGGACACATCATCGTCGAGCCGCTTGCCGAGCGAGCTGTCCAGCCTGCAAGCGTGGACGTCCACCTGGATAACCGCATCCTTGTCTTCCGCAACTCCCTGCGCCCATACATCGACGTGCGCCAAGATGTGAGCGATCTGACGGAGATGATGGAAATCGCCGATGACAAGCCTTTCATCTTGCACCCAGGCGAGTTCGTCCTTGGCAGCACCCTGGAGAACATCGGCATCCCGAACGATTTGGTAGCGCGCCTGGAGGGCAAAAGTTCCCTTGGCAGACTTGGCCTCCTTATCCACTCGACCGCCGGGTATGTGGACCCGGGCTGGCGCGGCCACCTGACGCTGGAGTTGAGCAACGTCGCCAAGCTGCCCATCACCCTCTATTACAAGATGCGCATCGGCCAGCTCTCCTTCCTGCGCCTAACAACGCCCGTCGATAATCCCTACGGCTCCGCCGCCCTCGGCAGCAAGTACCAGGGCCAGACGGGGCCGACGGCGAGCAAGATCCACAAAGCCTACAAGGGTTAGTCCTTCCCATGAGCAGCGGCCCCTCCAGCTACATGCAGCGGGCCATGGAACTCGCACGGGGAGTCCTTGGGACGACCTCGCCTAATCCCGCAGTCGGATGCGTCATCGTGAAAGACGGCGCAATTATTGCCGAAGGGGCCACGCAGCCGCCAGGCGGGCCTCACGCCGAACGAGTCGCGCTGGAGAAGGCAGGCGAAGGCGCACGTGGCGCGACGATGTACGTGACCCTGGAGCCGCACAACTTCCAAGGGCGAACGCCGCCCTGCACCCAGGCCATCATCGAGGCCACGATCGCCAAGGTGCACATCGCGACGATCGACCCAAACCACCAAGTGAACGGGAAGGGGATCGCCGGCCTGCAGGCTGCCGGCATCAAGACCCACCTGGGCGATGGTGAAAGTGAAGCGCGCCGAATCAATGAGGCCTACATCAAGTGGATCACGACAAAGCGGCCC
>CAMAVV010000094.1 GCA_945861815.1 Thermoflexus hugenholtzii JAD2 | reverse complement strand
AAGCGGGAGGCCTATCAGATGTGGGTGGGGAAGAAGTAGGCCCCCTCTCCTTTCGATCGGACTCGAGTTCCTCTCCCTCAAGAGGCGAGGAACAGAAATCGGAAAAGGAAAGGCCCTCCGGTGCTAAACCGGAGGGCCTTTTAGTATCGGCAGGTCGTGCGTTACTCCAAGAAGTCTTTGAGCTTCTTGCTGCGGGTGGGGTGGCGAAGCTTGCGCAGGGCCTTCGCTTCGATCTGGCGGATGCGCTCGCGGGTGACGTTGAACTCCCGGCCGACCTCTTCCAACGTGCGGCTGCGGCCGTCTTCCAGACCGAAGCGAAGCTGTAAGACGCGGCGCTCGCGGTCGTTCAACGTGCCGAGGACCTTTTCCACCTGCTCCTTGAGCAATTGGTGCGAGGCAGCATCGGCGGGGGCAAGGGCGCTTCGATCTTCGATGAAGTCGCCAAGGTGGCTGTCTTCCTCTTCGCCGATGGGCGTTTCGAGGGAGACGGGCTCTTGGGAGATCTTGATGATCTCGCGAACCTTCTCCGGCGAGATCTCCATATCGGCGCTGATCTCTTCGCTGGTAGGCTCGCGGCCGTACTCCTGGACGAGGCGGCGGCTGACGCGAAGGAGCTTGTTGATCGTCTCGACCATGTGCACGGGGATGCGGATGGTGCGAGCCTGGTCGGCGATGGCGCGAGTGATGGCCTGGCGGATCCACCAGGTGGCGTAGGTGCTGAACTTGTAGCCTTTGCGGTATTCGAACTTCTCGACGGCGCGGATGAGGCCGATGTTGCCTTCCTGGATGAGGTCGAGGAGGGACATGCCGCGACCGATGTACTTCTTGGCGACGCTGACGACGAGGCGGAGGTTCGCTTCCGTCAGGTGGCGCTGGGCGCGGTTGCCTTCATCGCGCAGGCGATTGAAATGGCTGCGGAAGCTGGGCTCGTGGCTGCGGAGCTCCTTGCGAACGGCCTCTCGCTTGAGGTCCTGGGAAATGGCGTTGACCGGCACCTCTTCGCCGATGATGTCCACGGCATCGGGCGGAAGGAGCTTGGCATTGACGGCCATCTGCACGATCTCATCGCGAACGGGAATAGTCTCAGAATTCTTCTGCTTGGCGACGGCGGCCAGGAATTCAGGATTCGGCTCGCCTTCCAGCTTGCTCGGCAGGCCTGTGGCGCTGGTCAGCACGCCAAGGGCGGGGTTCTTTGAAATCTCAAGGTTCTTGGAAAAGATGGCCAGCAGCGGCTGAGAGGCCTCGACCTGCTCCAGCATCATGATGACGATTTCCCAAGCGTCAGGCTGGCGGTTATTCGCCTCGTGGAATATCTTCTCGAGTTTTCGGAGGTGGCGCGTGGCCTCCATCTTGCGTGCGAGGACACGCTCATCTTGAGCGGTGAGCAGGCTCACGCGGCCGATCTCGCGGAGATACATGCGGACGGGGTCGTCCAGCATCTCATGGTCTTCGATACGGATAGCCGCTTCGAGATCGACCTCCGGCTCTTCAGCCAAGTCGGCCTCATTCGGCTGTTCAAGGTCGGTGGATGCCGGCTCTTTTTCGGCTTCGACGAGGTCAACGCCGCCGATCTCCTCGTCCTTGCCGTTCTTGCCCACAATCAACTCGAGGACATCCTTCTTTGAGGTCTTGCCCTTGGAGACTTTGGGCGTCTTTTGGCCGGGCTTCTCAGGGGCTGGAGCTTCAGCGGCCTTGCCTTTCGCGAGGACCTTGGGCGCAGCGACGGCAGCAACCTTTGCCAGCTTTTCAGGCTTGGCCTTCTCAGCAGCCTTCATCGGCGCTGGCTTTACGGCGGGTTTGACGGCCTGCGGAGCAGCCTTCACTGGCGCTGACTTTGCAGCGGGGTTGACGGCCTGCGGAGCAGCATTCACTGGCGCTGACTTTGCAGCGGGTTTGACGGCCTGTGGAGCAGCCTTCACTGGCGCTGGCTTTGCGGCAGGCTTTGCAACAGACTTGACGGCCTGTGGAGCAATCTTTGCCTTGGCAGGCGCCTTTGGGGGGGCTTTGACTGGAGCTTTGACAACGGCCTTTTTGACAACTTTTGCTTTCTCGGGCCGCTTTGGAGCAGCCTTCTTGGCTTTGCTTGTGGTCTTCACTATCTTCTTTGGCGCAGCTTTGGCAGGGCGTTTGGGAGCAACTTTAGCCTTCACCGGCTTTTTGGCAGGCGCAGCCTTGACCACTTTTTTGATGGCCTTGGCCTTCACTGTCTTCTTCGGCGCGGCTTTCGCCACAGCCCTGGTGACCTTCGGCTTGGACACCTTTTTGGGCACGGCGGCCTTTGCCTTTGGCTTTGCAGCCTTGGTCACTTTAACCTTCGGCGCCGGTTTGGCCTTAAGCGCCTTCTTTTTTATTGCTGTCTTTTTTGCTTTGTTGGGCATCGCTCCCCATCCGCTCTTCAGTATTCTGCTTAGGCTTACGCGCCACGACCTGCGATCAGATTCTGGTTCTGGTGGATACTCGCCAGCCGCGACCGGAGTTCCTCGGCACGATTGTTCATCTCCACAGTCGCCTCGCCGCTTTCCAATTGGCCCTGAAGGGCCTCCATCTCAAACTTCACTTTTCGCTCATCGAGCCTCATCACACATTCGGCAAGGCCGGACTCTCGCTGGCCGTAGGCAGGCGGCATCTTTAAGTCCATCAACGAATCGAGGTGGCTGACCAGGGTCTCATCGAGCTCGGCGCGCACGTCCTCTACCTTTTGGATGGTTATCAAGCGCTTGAAGATTTCAGCATTGGATGCGTTGACGAAGTGCTCCGGCGTCAGTTCGCGCACCCTCTCCCGCATCTCGGGAAAACGCAGGAGGGTGGCAAGGCAATACTCTTCTAAGGACTCTTTCGGCGTCGTTTCGGAGAAAGTCGCGCCAGAAGGAAGAGACCCCCTTCGCGGCCTGTAGCCGCCTTTTGGAAGGATAGGCCCGCTCACAGCGCGCCAAACTATATTCTCGTCTTCTTTGAGCAATCGCGCAAGTTTCCTGACACGCTCCTGTTGCACAAAGACGCCCGGCGAGTTCTGGATAAGCGGAGCTAGGCGTTTGGTAATCTCGGTCTTGCCCTGGGCGGAGGCGGGGTCAAAGCGGTGGACGATAGCCTCAAAAACATAGTCCACAACAGGGGTGGCTGTCTCCACGAGCCGCTTCCAGCCTTCCGGGTTTTCCCGGATGATTTCATCGGGGTCACGGCCACGGGGCAGGTTCATCACCCGCAGTTCGGGCTGCTTGGCTGCCGCAGAGGTCAGGGTAGGGCCGGAGGCAGAGCGCGTCTGGGGCCTATCGAAGATGCGCCAGGAGGATTCGAGGCTGCGAAGGGTCGCCTCGTCGCCCGCGGCGTCGGGGTCCAGGGCCAAGACGAAGCGGCTGGCGAGTTTGCCCAGGATGGCCACCTGGCGCTCGGTGAGGGCGGTGCCCATAGAGGCGACGACGTTGGCATAGCCATGCTGGTGCGCGGCAAGGGCGTCCATATAGCCTTCCACGATGACGCCGATGCCCTCCTTGCGGATGGCCTCCCTGGCCTTGTGGATGGCGTAAAGCACGTTCCCCTTTTCAAAGACCTCGGTCTGTGGGGAGTTGATGTATTTGGGGTTGGAGTCGTCCATGGCGCGCGCGCCGAAGCCGACATAGTCGGCGCGTTCGTCCTGGATGGGAATCATGAGGCGGCCACGGAAGAAAGAGCCGATGGAGCCATCGTCGCGCTCCTTGAGGAGGCCGCTGGCGACGAGCTCTTTTCCCAGGAAGCCTGCGGCCCGCAGATGCTGCTCCAGCGCGCCGGGTTGGTCGATGCAATAGCCGAGGCGAAAGTCTTCCATCGTGTCGTAGGAGAAGCCGCGCTTCTCCAGGTAGGCGCGGATGGGTGCGCCGTCTTTGGCGTGGACAAGAGTGTCGTGGAAGTAGAGGGCGGCTGCGCGGTTGATGGCCTTGAGGCGTTCATGGCTCTTGGCCTTTTCCTTGGAGACGCGCGCCGGTTCCAGGGTGATGCCCGCCTTTTGAGCGAGTATCCGCAGGGCTTCGCCAAACTCGACGGCGTTCCTCTTCATCACAAAGCCAACGACGTCGCCGCCGGTGGCGCACGCGCCGAAGCAGTGCCACGTCTGTCTATCAGGCGAGACGATAAAGGAGGGCGTGCGCTCCGAATGGAAGGGGCATGGAGCAGAGTAGTTCCGCCCCGCCTTCTTTAGGGACACCGACTCGCCGATGTAATCGACGATGTCGATCTTCGCCTTGATGTCGTCAACAACGGTCATGGTAGTAGGGGTATATCACACATCGCATAGAGATAGTTGAGGGAGACGTTTGGTCACCCATGACCTTTTGCCTAGCGCGGCAGGGAGACGGGAACGCCCCGCTCCCAAAAGCCCTTAGTGGAGCCGGGCTTGACGGACTCGGCGACGAGGAGGGCATAGCCATCGGTCATGCCGGAGATATAGTCGAGGGCGCGGCGCTCAGGAGGTTCGCCGGGGATGCTGTAGTCGTCAGGCACGCTGGCGGGATTCGCGAGGAAGTGGCGATAGAGAAGACGGATGATATCGCGAGCGCGCTCGGCCTGTTCGTTGGCGCTGGCCGGTTCATAGACGCGCTTGAAGAGGAAGTCGCGCAGCTCGTTGGCGGCGGCGCTGACGCGGGCGCTCATGCGTATCACCGGGAGCGAGACGCTGGTTGTAGGCGCATCGCCGCTGGCGGCCCATGACGTTTCCGTGAGATCGCGCACCAGGGTGACAACCCACTCTTGGCGCGTCTTTCCCAGGACAGCGGTGACAGAGACAGGGATATCGCGGTCGGTGATCATGCCGGCGCGGATGGCGTCTTCCGTATCGTGGTTCACATAGGCCAGGGCATCGGCGATCTTGGCAATCTGCCCTTCCAGCGTATCGAGCCCTTCCGCCGCCTGGCCTTCGATGCCGCCGCGACCCTTGGAGTGGCGAAGGATGCCTTGGCGCACCTCCCAGGTGAGGTTGAGGCCCTGGCCGCCGTTCTCCAGGAGCTCGACGACGCGGACGCTCTGGCGGTTGTGGCGAAAGCCAGTGCCTGAAACCTCGGCAAGGGTCGCCTCGCCAAGGTGGCCGAAGGGCGCGTGGCCGACATCGTGGCCCATGCAGATGGCTTCGGTCAGGTCTTCATTAAGGTTGAGGTTGCGGGCGACGGCGCGGGCGAGGAGGGAGACTTCCATGGTGTGGGTGAGGCGCGTAAGGTAGTGATCGCCGCGCGGGGCGAGGAAGACTTGGGTCTTGTGCATGAGGCGGCGAAAGGCCTTGGAGCGGACGATGCGCTCGCGGTCGGTCACGTAATTATCGCGCTTGCCATCGGAGGGTTCGGGGCGCTCGCGGCCCTTGGAGGTGGCGTTGCGGGCAGCATAGGGAGAGAAGGCGGCATCGCGGGCTTGTGTGCGCTGAAAGATCGACGGAGAATTAGTCATAGTCTCACTTCTTTAAGGCGGAAGAGAAAGACTCCGGCAGTGGAGGCGCGAAGCGAAGCTGCGGGGGTTAGCTCTGCGGCGGGAGGATCTTCATCCGCTCTTCTACTTCGCCGATTATATCGCGAGTGCGGACAATCATGTCAGGGCTCACTGACACAGAGGTGATGCCCCAGTCCACAAGTTTCGCGGTCAGATCGGGGTAGAAGGAGGGCGCCTGACCGCAGATGGAGGCGGTGACGCCCCGGCGGCGGCAGGTGCTGATGATCTTCTCCAGGCACCAGAGGACAGCGTCATTGCGCTCATCAAAGAGCTCGGCGTACTTGGCGTTATCGCGATCGACGCCGAGGACGAGCTGGGTGAGGTCGTTGGAGCCGATGGAGATGCCGTCGACACCGATATCGAGGAATTGGTCCAGGAGGATGACGGTGGATGGCACTTCGACCATGATCCACAGTTTGCCCTTGGCTACCTTATGCTCCGCAAGGAGCTTCTTGATCTGCCGAAACTCATTAGGCGTGCGAACGAAGGGGATCATGACGTTGAGATTATCGAACTCCTGCTCCACCTTCCTGATGGCCTCGGTCTCCAGGCGGAAGACGGCTTCATCGGCAAGGTGGCGGAAGCAGCCGCGGAAGCCGATCATCGGATTCTCTTCCTCATCCTCGTACTGCTTGCCGCCCTTGAGGTTGCGGTATTCGTTGGTCTTGAAATCGGTGGTGCGATAGGTGACCGGGCGCGGGTAGAAGGCCTTTGCGAAGCTTCGGATGCCTTTGGCGAGCTTATCGGTGAACTCCTGGCCCTTGCCCTCGCCGAGCATGTAGCGCGGGTGCTCGCCGATATGGGCGGCGATGAACTCGGCGCGGAGGAGGCCGACGCCATCGACGTTCATGGCGGCGACGTGCTCGGCGCGGTCAGGATCGGCGAGGTTCACATAGAGCTTGGTGCGCGTCTTCTTATACTTGCTGACGGTTAATATCTCCGGCGCCTTGAAGTGCAGGATGCCTGCGTAGACCTTGCCATGAGTGGCATCCACGGTGATTTCCTGTCCTGATTTGAGGACAGTCGTCGCGCCTTCCGCGCCGACGATGCATGGAACGCCCAGCTCGCGGCTCACGATAGCGGCGTGACAGGTGCGTCCGCCC
>CAMAVV010000093.1 GCA_945861815.1 Thermoflexus hugenholtzii JAD2 | reverse complement strand
CTCCGCCAAAGGTCTGCTGAACGTTGTCGAAGGCATCCTCCGCCTCGTCCAGCTTTCCTGGTGTGAACTTCAACACGATGAGCCCGGAGCTCCGCGCCAGCGGATGCCTTTGGTCGCTCCAGAGCCGCTGGTCTAGGCTCAGGAGCACTGCTCCTAGGTATTTGCCCACTGTGAGAGCGCTGTGGCAGCCTCCTGCCGTACGCCCTCCTCGGTGGCGGTCCGCACCGTCACTCCAGCTCGCCGCAACCGCGCGACAAACTTTGCGGGAACGCTCGAATCCGCGCATACGGACAGGCGCTCCGGCACTTCCACGGTCTTCCTCCTCCGTTTACCCGCACTTATTAAAGCCGCACGAATGACAGGTCAGGCATCCCTCTTGAAAGGCCAGGGCCGAGCCGCACTCCGGGCAGTTGCCGAGGTTCACGCCTTCGGGCGCCTGTGACTTCGCATGGGCGTTGCTCGCCGCAGGCGGGATAAAGAGGCCAAGCTGCGCCCCTTCCATCGTTCGCTCGTTGAACGGCTCCTTCGGTGGCGTCGCATTGCCGCCGGCCTCGATGTGCCGCGAAAGTGCCAGCGCGACTGCATCGGGCGCTGAACGCACCATCACGCCGTTATCCCAGGTGGGGTTGCACGTGATGCCCCGCAGCTGCTTCACGATCGACTCCAAATCGACGCCTGCGCGAAGCGCCAGGGAGAGAAGTCGCGAGATTGCCTCAAGATAGGCGGCGTCGTCGCTGCCGCCCTTGCCCAGGGCGCTGAACACTTCAAAGGGACGGCTCGATTCATCGAAGTTCACGGTGATGTACATCGTGCCGTTGCCCGTGCGGATGCGATGGGTGACGCCGCTTACCGTGGCAGGTCTCTCCCTCGGGCGCAACGGCACAGGCCCGGAGGCAATCTCCTCAGCCTGCTTGATGACCGATTGCTGGGCCATCGGCAACTGTACCTTAGGCGCTGGCGGGTCTGTGGCTGGAGGCGGAGGCGCAGCCTTTGCTTCGAGGACCTGCTCCTTGTCATTATTCCGCGCCTTCTCCGTCTGGCCCGTGCTCAGTACTTGTGTGCTCTTGGATCCGTCGCGATAAATCGTCACGCCCTTGCAGCCGGTCTCGTACGCCAGCGTGTACACGGTGCGCACATCGTCTACCGTGGCCCCGTTCGAGAGGTTCACCGTCTTGGAGACGGCGTTATCGCAATACTTTTGCCAGGCGGCCTGCATGCGCACGTGCCACTCAGGCGCGATGTCGTGAGACGTGGCGAAGATGCGCTGCACCCATTGCGGGACCTCGGGGATGCCGCGGCACGAGCCGTGCTCGGCGATCTTCTCCATGAGCTCCTTGCTATAGAAGCCCTCTTGCTTCGCCAGCTCCTCGAAGTGCGGGTTCACTTCGACAAGCTTGGTGTTGTCCATCACGTTGCGCACGTAGCTCACCGCGAAGAGCGGCTCGATGCCGCTGGAGCACCCGGCGATGATGCTGATGGTGCCCGTCGGCGCGATGGTCGTGCGCGTCGAGTTGCGGAAGAGCGTGCCGCCTGGGCGGTCGTAGACGCTGCCGTGCCAGAACGGGAACTCGCCCCGCTCTTCTGCTAGCGCCATCGAGGCCTCGTTCGAGGCATCCTGGATGAACTTCGCCACTTTTTCAGCGACGACGACTGCCTCATCGGAGTCGTACGGGATGCCGAGCATGAGCAGCAGGTCCGCCCACCCCATCACGCCAAGGCCGATCTTGCGCGTGCCCTTGGTGATGCGCTCGATCTCGGCAACGGGATACTTGTTCATCGTCACCACGTTGTCCAAAAAGCGCACGGCAGTGAAGACCGTTCGCTCCAGCTTCTCCCAGTCAAGGCGCTCTGGCATCGTCGCGTCCACCATCTTCGCCAGGTTGATAGAGCCAAGGTTGCAGGACTCATACGGCATCAAGGGCTGTTCGCCGCATGGGTTCGTCGCCTCAATGGGGCTGATGTGCGGCGTCGTGTGCGTGGCATTGATGCGGTCGATGAAGATGATGCCTGGGTCGCCCGTCTTCCACGCGCTGTTCACCATCTCATCAAAGACCCTCTTGGCGCTCATCTTGCCCACAGGCTTCTTCGAGCGTGGGTTCAGCAAATCGTAATCGCTCCCTGCGATGACGGCCTTCATGAAGTCTTCCGTAAGCGCAACGGAGATATTGAAGTTCTGGAGCGACTTGTCGTCGTCCTTCGCATGGATAAACTTCAGGATGTCCGGGTGCGTCACGTTCAGGATGCCCATGTTTGCGCCGCGTCGCGTGCCTCCCTGCTTCACCACGTCCGTCGCCGTGTCGAATATCTTGATGAACGAAACGGGGCCGGAGGCGATGCCCCCGGTAGAGCCCACCACGTCGTTCTCGGGGCGCAGGCGGGAGAAGGCGAAGCCCGTGCCGCCGCCGCTCTTGTGGATAAGGGCCGTATGCTTCGCCGATTCAAAGATGCCCTCCATATCGTCCGGCACCGGGAGGACAAAGCATGCGGAAAGCTGCTGAAGCTCCCGGCCGGCGTTCATCAGCGTGGGCGAATTGGGCAGGAACTCCAGCGTGGCCAGCATCTGGAAGAACTCATTCGCGATAGGCGCGGAATCGCCCATCGGGTCCTCGCGAACCTCGCCCTCAGCCAGGTTGCGCGCCACTCGCCAAAACATCTCGACGGGCGTCTCGATCGTCTTCCCGTCGCGGTCTTTGGAGAGATAGCGGCGCTTCAGCACCTCATAGCTGTTCGCGCTGATATCCATGCCGGGCACCACGCTCTTGGTCTTGATGACCGGGGCGCGCTGGCGCTTCACCGGGAGACGTGAGCCGGCGGCCGTGCTCGCCGCAGGCGATGCAAAGCCGTTTCTGCCATTGGCCCCATGGCCGTTTTCATGCTTCGCGGGCGCCGCCTGAGCAGGTTTCTGCGCCTCAGGGGACGCGGAGATATTTGGTTTATTCTGCCCTTCGGGTGTCTGCATTTTTTCGATCCTTCCTAACGTTGCCGAGAGAACTCGGCGGATAAGTGCGTGGCGCGAACGCTACGTGGCAATGGTGGTGCGCCCTTGCCCATCGCCAGCTATAAAGATATGGATAGACGATAATCTGGTGCGGTGCTCCTGGACGGAAGAGTCTTGCCTAAAGTCCCCGGTCTTCCGGGGCTATCGGCTCGTCGCTTTTCGGCGCCTGTGATCCCTCCGTGCCCTGGCGGACCTCCCGTACCCGGCGAACGCGTCTGCGTCTGCGCGCCTGTGGCGGCATCGGCTTCTCTTCCGGTAGAAGCGGCAGCTGCGCCGATGGTGATCGGTTCTCTCGGGAGGCCATCAGCGTCTCTATCTCTTCCCTGAAGTTGTCGATGTCCGCAAAGTCTCGATAGACAGAGGCATACCGGATGTAGGCCACCCGGTCGGCTTTCTTGAGACGCTCCATCGCCAGCTCGCCGATGAGCGAGGATGGCACCTCGGCGCGGCCCAGGCGCTGGAGTTCGGTCTCGATGTCATCCACTATCTTGTCTATCGTCCCTATTGGCAAGGGGCGTTTGGCACACGCGGCGCGCATACTGGTCCCCAGCTTATCTCGGTTAAAGTCTTCACGCCTGGAGTCCCGCTTCACCACCTGGAGCGCAGCCGATTGCACTCGCTCGTAGGTCGTGAAGCGCAAGCCGCAGCGAAGGCACTCGCGGCGCCGTCGGATCCCGTCCTCGGCCATCCGAGAATCGGTTACCTTGCTATCCTCATTGCCGCAGTATGGGCATTTCATGCCCATCCCCTTCCCACGGCCTACCTAGGTAAAGCCTAGGTCCCTTCCGAAATAATCGCCGTCGCTTTGGCGTTATTGCGACGGCGAATTCATGAATTCGGTTTCTTGTTAACTATCTGTTGGGTCAAAGTTTTACCACGGCTTAACAAACGCTGTCAATAGCTTCTTGCCACAATTTGTTGGGATTCTCTTACAGTCTACCACAACATATGGGGCTAAACACAGACTATGCACGTTAGTCACACGTTGCGCACAATGTGCAAAAGATTCCCCGCCTCTCATGACGTGCATACCGCCTCCCCAGGAGTTCCCGGCTGACCCCAGCGTGTCCCAAATGGATGATCGGGCGCTGGGGTCAGCCGGTTGGCCAATCTAGCTGCCGGATGTGATGGGGTGCCGGCGCAGGAATGGAGGAATGTCGAGATTTGCCTCAGAGGCGGCATGGCTGACCGGGCTGCTCCTGCTGACTCGGGCACGCGCCTCTTCGATCGCCGTCGGAGCCGCTTCTTTCAGCGGGAAGCCGGCGCCGATGAGCGTGATGCGCACGCCGCTATCCATGCCCGGGTCGATGTTCATGCCGAAGAAGATGTTGGCATCCGCATCGACGGCCTGCCGGATGATATCGGCTGCCGCGTGGACCTCGGTCATCGTCAGGTCGGCGGGGCCGGTGATATTCCAGAGAACGCCCTTCGCCCCTTCGATGGTGGCGTCGAGCAGCGGATTCGTGATTGCGCTGCGCGCGGCATCCGCGGCCCGGGTGTCGCCCTGGCCCGTCCCAATGCCGATCACCGCCGTGCCTGCGTTGCTCAGCACGGTGCGAACATCCGCGAAGTCCAGGTTGATTTCCCCGGGGATCGCGATGATCTCCGCGATCGCCTCGATGGACCGGCCAAGAACCTCGTCCGCCATCTTGAAGGCGTTCGCGATGGTAACTTTGCGGTCACAGAGGCTTAGGAGCGCGTCGTTCGGGATGACCAGAATCGCGTCAACCTTCTCCCGAAGGCGGGCGATCCCCTCTTCCGCGCGCCGCTTCCGCATCGCGCCCTCCCACTCGAATGGGCGAGTAACCACGGCGACGGTCAGCGCTCCCTGGTTCCGGGCCAGCTCCGCGACAACGGGAGCCGCGCCCGTTCCAGTGCCGCCGCCTTCTCCGCTGGCGATGAAGACCATATCCGCATCCTTCAGCGATTCCGCCAGCTCTTCGCGGCTCTCCTCGGCTGCTTGGCGGCCCTTCTCAGGGTCGCCGCCCACGCCAAGGCCCCGGGTCAGCTGGTCGCCGATGCGTATGCCAGGCGCGCCGTTGCGGGCGAGTGCCTGCGCATCCGTGTTGATGCACATATACGTGACGCCGAATAACTTCTCCTTGGACATGCGCGCAACCGCATTGCTCCCCCCGCCGCCAACGCCCACAACCTTGACCCGTGCGATCCCCTCTTCAGCTGCCATTTTCATTTGTTCGATCCCTTTCCTGGTGAATGTGTCCCGGCTGCCGCCGGATACGTGCCTGGTTTATTGCCCCGTTGTGAGAGTCCCCGTCTGCCCTATGCTTTATTCCTTGTCGAATACTGCCCTCCTTCTGGGCCCTGAGCCCAAAGGCCCGGAAGCTAGTTACGCGCCCCGCCGAAGATCGGCAGAAGGCGGAGCCTGCTCTGATGTGCAGGCCTCTGTTCTTTGAGCGGCGCGAATTGCGGATCGGCCTTCGCCAGAAGAACGCTCAACAGCGAAACGAAGGCAGGGTCCTGGCCGACCTCGGTCCGGAGAGTGCGCACCGGGATTTGTCCCGCGCGCACGGGGAGATTCGTCACTCGCTCGGCGAGCATGTCGATGGCGGGCATCCGCGCCACGCCTCCGGCGATAACGATGCCCGCCGAGAAGGAGAGCGCTGGAGCGGCCTCTTTCGCCCGGGAAACCGCCATCTGCAGCATCTCGGCGATGCGCATGGCGATGATGTCGTTGATAGCGCCAAGGCGCACCCGGCGCTGCCCGGGGATCCCAAAGGTGGGCACCAGCATCTCGTCATCCCCCTTGTAGCCCTTGGGGTCTCCGTTGGCGCGCTCCCGGAGAAGGCTCTCACACACATACGCGGGCGCGTGCAGCACCGCCGCCAGGTCAGTCACGATCTGATTGCCGCCCACAGGCAGGCTGGAAGTGTGGCAGATCGTGCCTCCGTCATAGGCCGCGATATCCGTCGTCCCTGCGCCGATATCGATATAAAGGACACCCATCTCCATCTCTTCCCGCGTCAGCACCGCCTGGCTCGCGGCCACCACGTTGGAGACGATCCAATCCACGTCCCGCCCTGCGATCTTTACCGCCTTCCTGAGATTCGCCGTGGCCGCGCTCGGCGCCGTCACCGTGTGCATATCCGCCCGGGCGGAAACGCCCCGCATCCCGATGGGCGAGCGGCGGCAGCGTATGCCGTCGACGTAGAACGAACGAGGCAGATGGTGCAGCGCCTGTACATCAGCCGCTAGGCGCAGCCCCTTGGAGGCTTCGATCGCCCGCGTCACGTCCTTTTCCGTCACCAAGCCGTCGTTCCGGGAAACCACCGCCTCGCCGCTCGTGTTCACGGAGACGATGTGCTTCCCGCCGATGCCCGCGTATACCTTTGCGTCCCGGTACTTCCCGTCGATCCCCGCATCCTCAAAGGCTGCCTTGACCGAATAGGCGGCCTCTTCGGGGTTTTGGATGATTCCCCGCTGCACGCTCGCTGAGGGCGCTTGCCCCAGGGCGATCACATCAAGGTAGCGCTCCATGTCGCGCTCGTCGATGCGCCCGGCCGCGACGCGGGTAAGTGATGTGCCCACATCGATGGCGATGATCGGTTTCTCGTCTCGTGCCATTGCCGGTCCTCCTG
>CAMAVV010000092.1 GCA_945861815.1 Thermoflexus hugenholtzii JAD2 | reverse complement strand
CCATGAGCAGCCGGACGTAGGGCTTGGAGATGGGCTTTGGGAGGACGCTCACATCGGGGAAGTGGTGGAACTTGCCTTGGTGGGAGAAGCGCTCCTCCGTCCAGGAGCGGATGAGGACGTCGAGCGTCTCATCGAATCGCTCTCGGGTGTCTTCCATCGAGACGCCAAAGACTGGGTACTGGATAGGCTGATAGCCGCGCCCGATTCCGATGTCGAGCCGCCCGCCTGTAAGGATGTCGACGAGGGCGCCCTGCTCGGCGAGGCGTAGTGGGTGGGCGAAGGAGAGGTTGACGACGGCGATGCCGATGCGCACGCGCTTTGTGCGGCTCGCGGCGTGGGTGGCGAGGACGAATGGGTCGCCGGTGAGGCAATAGGGCGTGAAGTGCTGCTCCGGTATCCAGACTTCGTCGTAGCCCATCCTGTCGGCAAGCTCCAGGCGGTCCATCTCATAGCGATAGACATCTGGCTCGGCGATCCAGGGTGGGTGCTGGAAGGTGTGGTACGTGCCGAAGCGCATCGGGGTCGTTGCCAGTGAAGGGAGGTTATTCCTCAAACCGGAACGGAGGATATTTATCGGTCATGAGGAAGAAGTACGCATATGTTCGCGTAGCCCAACGGTTCATGCCCAGCATGATAGGGAACAATCCTTTGGGGTATTTTCCTGTGACGAGCAAGATGATGCCTGCGATGAAGGAGAGGATTCCGACCACGCCTCCGAATGACCATTCACTTTTGCCCCAGCTTGCGCTCGCTCCTCCAGTGAGAATGATAGCGATTATCAGGTGGGGGATGGCAAGGAACCATTTCACGAAGATGAGCCACCTGTTGAGGTTTTCTGGGTAATCGACCGTCAGCTTTGCAGAATACTCGACCGGGTCAAGAGTGAACGGGGGGTATTTATCTGTGCCGAGGGCGTTATAGCCGTAGAATCCGGTTCGCCAGCACCATCTTCCAACGCCCACATTGAAATCAAAAAGGCTCCTTGGATACTTTCCAGTAAAAAGGATGGCGAACCAAGCGCAGATCGATGTGAACACAAAGGCTACGGTCAGGAAGACCAGCACGAGCCAATGTGGGATGAGGAGGATCCATTTCACAAGCCATAGCCATCGTGAAAGGGGTTCCTGCAGTTCCCCAGTGATATTGACCGGATACGGAGCCGGTTTCGCTTCAGCCATTCCTAATCTCCTTGCGCGATTTTCCGGGAGCTGTTACTCCATGGAGAAAGGCGGGTACTTATCGGTGAGAAGATATATATAGCCGTTGACGCGGCTCATCCACCGATTTACGCCCATGATTGTTTTGAAGATGCCAGGAGGATATTTTCCAGTGATGAGCAAGGCCAGCGCTGCAACGATAAGGAACACGTTTGCAACGATCATGAGGACATACAGCACGATCGCGTGCGGAATCACCAGGATCAGACGGAAGAAGGTCGTGACGCGGTTCAGGGATGCCGGGTAGGCCGCAGTGAAGTCGGCGGGGTAGTTGCCAGCCTCCATTGAAAAGGGAGGATATTTGTCCGTGCCAAGGGCGCCATAGCCATAGAAGTTCACGCGCCACTGCCATCGCAATACACCTACGACCATATCGAACAAGGACTTGGGGTATTTTCCTGTGAACAAGATGGCGAACCAGGCAAGGATCTTACAAATCACTGCCACAATCGTCAGGACGGAGGCGGCGATAAGATGTGGAATCAACAAGAGCCATTTAAAGAGCCACAGCCATCTCGAAAGCTTCGCATCCATCGTTCCTGTTATCGATATCGGATAGCTTGGTGCCTGTGCCATACCGTTCTGCCCCTCCCACTTAGCCTTTATTGCCACCCTTTGTGCAGGTGGCACCGCCCGAAAGGTAGTCCCGCAACGGAATACTGTCAAGCGTAGAGGCTTAAAGGCGATTGTTGACACCCCTCTCGCCTAATGGGGAGAATAGGGCCACTCGCATTTCCCCAGGAAGGCTGTCTATGGACTCCACAAAGTATCTCCTCGTCGGTGGCGGGCTTGCTGCGAACGAGGCGCTAAAGCAGATCAAGAAGCTGGACCCGGCAGGCTCCGTCACGTTGGTCTCCGACGAGCCTGTTCTGCCGTACGACCGCCCTCCCCTCTCGAAGGACTTCTTGCGCGGCGACAAGCCTCGCGAAAAGCTGTTCTACCTTGCAGAGAGCTTTTACCGAGAGAACGGCGTGACGGCGTTGCTTGGGAAGAAGGCGCAGAGCCTCGATGCCTCACGCGCGACGGTGACGCTGTCAGACGACACAGTTATCAGGTATGAGAAGCTGCTTATCGCGACGGGCGGGCGTCCGATTCCTCTGAACGTCCCTGGTGCCAATACCAAGGGTCTCCACTATCTGCGCTCCCTCGCAGATGCGGAGGCCATCGCCGCCGATGCGAAGCCAGGCAAGCGCGCCGTCCTTGTGGGCGCAGGCTTTATCGGCATGGAGCTTGCGGCGTCGCTCACGAAGGTGGGCGCGCTGGTGACGGTGGTGGAGATGCTGCCGCACATCTGGCCTCGGTTTGCGGGGGAGGGTATGGCGCAGTACGTCCAGCGCTACTGCCAGGAGAAGGGCGTCGCGTTCATCACCAGCGACTCTCTGGCAGAAATCGAAGGTCAGGGGCATGTGGCGTCGGTGAAGACGAAGGCTGGGAAAGAGCTGCCGTGCGATCTGGTGTGCGTCGGCATCGGCCTTATCCCGAACCTGGAGCTTGCGCGTTCTGGCGGGCTAAAGGTCGAGAACGGCGTCGTTGTCGACCAGTTCATGCACACGTCGCATCCGAACATCTTCGCGGCGGGGGACATCGTCAGCTTCCCTGACCCCGTCTTTGGGAAGCAGCGGCGCGTGGAGCACTGGGGACACGCGGAGTATTCGGGCCAGGTGGCAGGGATGAATATGGCCGGCAAGGAGATGAAGTACGACCTTCTCTCCTACGTCTGGTCTGACATCTTCGACCTGCACCTGGAGTTCGCGGGCGATGAATCGGAGCACGACCAGACGCTGCTGCGGGGAGAGATGGCGAGCGGCAAGTTCACGGTGCTGTATCTGAAAGGCGGTGTGCTGACGGCCTACTTTTCGATAAACACCGATGCGAAAGAGTTCCCGGTCTATCAGCGGCTCATCCGGCGCAAGAAGGACCTATCAGGGAGCCTGGATAAGCTGAAGGACACGGCGTTCAACGTGCGGGGATTGTTATAGGGGGAGCAAATGGGCACGTCGAAGTTCGTTGCTGCGAATAGGGCCAACTGGGATGACCGTGTGCCGATCCATGTTGAATCGGCTGACTACGATCTTCCTGGCTTTATTGCAGATACAAAACTCATACGCCCGGTAGTTAAGTTTGCGCGTCAGGAGATGGGAGACGTTCGCGGCAAGAGCCTGCTCCATCTCCAATGTCATATAGGGACTGACACGCTCTCCTGGGCGCGTTTGGGCGCCCACGTTACGGGCCTCGACTTTTCTCCGAAAGCTATCGCTACGGCAAAGAAGCTAAGCCGCGATGCGAAGACGCCAGGGCGGTTTGTCGTTTCAGACGTGTACGAGGCACCGAGGGCGTTGGGCAAACGATATGACGTTGTTTACACGGGCGTTGGGGCGCTCTGCTGGCTTCCAGATATTCGCAAGTGGGCTGATGTTGTTGCCCGTTGCCTCAAGCCGGGAGGAGTGTTCTATGTTCATGATGCCCATCCCATCGTGTTGGCCGCTAGCGACAACTTAGGGCCTGAAGGCCCTCGCTTTGCCAACCCCTACTTCGAAGTGCCGAAAGCAGTGATGTACGACGACTCAAAGACTTACGCGGGGGATGGAGTACTCAAGCACACGCGCACCTATGAATGGAACCATAGCCTTGGGGAACTCGTGACCGCGCTTATAGATGCGGGCCTGACGATTGAATGGCTTCGAGAGCATCGAGAGCTTTCGTGGGCTCGCTGGCCAACGATGCTTGAGAAGAAGTCGGGCTGGTGGGTACTACCGAAAGGCGCTGCCGACGTTCCGTTGATGTTTTCGCTAAAGGCGACGAAAGCGAAGCGACGGCGGTAGCGAGGGGATTGCCTTAACGTGCCCCTGCGCCGACGTTGGCGATGATTGACTTGAAGATATAGACGCCATCGTGGCCGCCGAGGATGTCTTCGGCGCAGCGCTCGGGGTGAGGCATCATGCCGAGGACGTTGCGCGCCTTGTTGCAGATGCCCGCGATGTTTTCCAATGAGCCGTGTGGATTTGCCGCGTCTGTCAGCTTGCCGTCAGGCGTCGCATAGCGGAAGACGACCTGATTGTTGGCGTTGAGGTCGCGAAGGGTTGCCTCATCGGCGTAGTAGCGCCCCTCGCCGTGGGAGATGGGGACGCGCAGCACCTGCCCTTGCGTGCAGGCGTTCGTGAAGGGCGTCGCCGTCGTCTCGGTGCGCAGGTTGACCCATTCACAGTGGAACTCAAGGTCGCGGTTGCGCATGAGGACGCCGGGAAGCAGTCCCGACTCGCAGAGTATCTGGAAGCCGTTGCAGATGCCGATGACGAGCTTGCCCTTCGCGGCGTGCTCCTCCACGGCCTTCATCACCGGGGAGAATCGGGCGATGGCGCCGGTGCGCAGATAGTCGCCGTAGGAGAAGCCGCCAGGGAGAATGATGCAGTCGAAGCGGCTGACGTCTGTGTCTTTGTGCCAGACGTACTCCACGGGCTGGTGCAGGACCTGGTCGATGACGTGGTGGCAATCACGGTCGCTCCAGGTGCCGGGGAAGATGACGACGCCGAAGCGCATGTGAGACTCCATGACCTCGGTTTTGCACCGGGGCGCGTTCATTATACAAAGAAAAACCCCTCCGGCTCATGGAGGGGTTTTGTTTCTTCAGGAATCGTCGTCCCCAGCTATGGGTTTGCGAGAATCTCGGTTACGACGGTGTTCACTGCCTGCCTATCGGCCTTGCCCTTGACCAGGGGCATCAGCTTACCCATGACCTTGCCCTTATCGCCGGGGCCCTTTGCGCCCACTTCTTCGACGACCTTCCGGACGATCGCCTTGATCTCGTCAGCGGACATTTGCTGGGGCAGATAGGCCTGGAGGATCTTGATCTCAGACGTCTCTTTGTCAACGAGGTCCTGCCGCTTGCCCTTCAGGAACATCTCGATGCTCTCGCGGCGCTGTTTCACCAGGCGCGCGATAATCTCCTCAACTTGGGCGTCGGTCAGGGCGCTGGTTTGCTTGATCTCGGCCATCGTGGCGACGGTTTTGACGTGCCGGATGGTATCCATGCGCACTTGATCGCGGGCGCGCATAGCGTCCTTGAGGTCGGCGTCCAGCCGTTGGAGGAGACTCATATATGAGTGAGCGTTGAGGGAGAGGCGAGCCTAGGCGCTCTTCTGTCGCAAACTCTTGCGGCGCTTGGCGGCCTCTTTCTTCTTCCTTACAACGCTAGGTGGCTCATAGTGTTCACGACGGCGTGCCTCTGCGAGGATGCCGTCCTGTTGTACTTTTCGGTTGAATCTCTTGAGGAGACTTTCGAAGGTCTCATCGGGCGCGAGTCTTACTTCGACCATGACAGTCACCCCCTTTCACACTGGCATTTAGGGACAGAAAAGTCCCTAGAGAAGAGTACAGGGGACGACTCAGTATAGGCGAAGTCCGCTTCAGGTGTCAACCCTGGAAAGACTGCAAAGAAACAGGCAAATCTTTCTTCTGTCGCCCTTCTGTTGGACACGTAATAGGGCAAGGTGTTGACATAACCGAGACTAGCTGCTGTTTGAGCCGTTGGTGTGCTCGCCCTCAGCGTCCATGCGGTGGATAAACCTATAGAGCAACGCGCCGAAGATCGCGCCAAGGATGGGGCCGAGCCAATAGAGCCACTGATCGGTGAAGTAGGCCCCGACGAGCGAAGGGCCGAAAGAGCGGGCAGGGTTCATGGACGCGCCGGTGATCGGCCCGGCATAGGTTGCCTCAAGCGCCACGACGGCCCCTATGGCAATAGCTGCGTTGCTCTTGACGATGCGCGAATCGGTGGCGACGGCCATGATGACGAACATCAGTATGGTCGTCAGGAAAAACTCGATGATGAAAGCTTGCGAAGCGGTGTCGCGCGGGAGCGTCGCGCCCAGCTGGCGCACATCGCCGAAGAGGCCGAGGACGATGGCGCTTGCTGCGCAGGCCCCGGCAAGCTGGGCGATCCAGTAGGGAAGGATGTCGCGCTTGGGGAAGTGGCGCGTGATGGCAAAGGCGAGAGTGACGGCAGGATTGATGTGCGCCCCTGAGATGTGCCCGGTGGCGACGATGACGGCCATGACGATGAGGCCGAAGGTGAGGCCGATGCCAAGGTTGCCGACCGTGCCCTCTGTCACCACGTCGATCACGATAGCGCCTGTGCCGACGAAGACGAGGATGAAGGTGCCGATGAACTCGGTGAAGTAGCGGTTCAGGTCTTTTTTATTCAGCCACGCGGAGAGCATTACTGCTTGCGCTTTCTAGCCGCCGGTTTGAATTTTGGGATGGAGAGTCCCGGCGCAGCGTCGTCGAAGGTGACCTCGAGAGGCATGCCTACGCGCAGGTCTTCGTTCTTGCAGCCGACGATGTTGGAGAAGACGAAGGGGCCTTCCTCAGTTTCGACGACCGCGACATTG
>CAMAVV010000091.1 GCA_945861815.1 Thermoflexus hugenholtzii JAD2 | reverse complement strand
CCCTGGCTCATCAGAAAGTAGCGCAGCTCGCCGCGCTCCACCATGGAGAGGAAGCTTTCCAGGCTAAAGATCGGGTCGTTCCCGGAAAAGCCGCCGACGGCGACAGCGGGGACGTCAGCGATGATGAAGGGCGAAGCCTCGCGAGCGCTAAAGGCCCCAACCGCAAATCTCTTACCCGCGTCGCCTCGCCCTTTGATGTAGGCGGCGATGCGCTGCACCCGCTGCCCCTCCGGGTTGATGTTTCCCGGCGGTCGGTTCCCTCCTGGCCCAGGGGGATTCACAATCGCGCCGCTCGCCGTGTAGGAAAGCGCGGCAGGAATCATCAAGATGACGCATGCAGCCGCAAGGGCTGCGCCCTTCGCGAGAGGCGTGTCGCCGAGCTTCCACCAGAGGCCCATGATGACGGGCACGAGAGTGATCAGCGCGGCGAAGAAGGCCAGGGCGATGACCCAGTCTTCCACAATGCCTCGCGCAGCGAGCACTTGGTAGAGAGCAATGGCGGCGATAGCGGCAGGAAGCGCCCACGCTAAGAGTCCGCCACGGCGAAAGGCGTTGAAGAGCGACGCGATGGCGATCCCCGCCACAGCCGCCAGGGGCACAGCAAGGCCGACCAGGTAATAGGGATGCGTCGTCGTGGCATCTGCCAGGCCAAAGACGACGACTGCCGTGGCGAACCAGCCTGCCCAGAGGATCGCCTGGGCGGCCGACGGCGTCTCCCGCAGACGTTCGAATATCGCCATTGGCCTGCGATAGAGGCTCTCGCTAAAGAGATGGGTGAAGGTCACGATGGCAGCGAAGATGCCCAACGGCAATAGCCAGGCTACCTGCGAGGCAAGGCGGCCGAAGAAGAGTCCGAAGATACCGTCGCGGGATGGCGGCGCACCTGGCGCGGGATTGAATCCCTGCCCCGGCTGCTGCTGTCCCGGCCCTGGCGGCTGACCCGGCTGCTGTGGAGGTTGTGGCTGTCCGCCAAGAGGTGGCTGTTGCCCAGGAACATTCTGGCCTGGGGGCCGTTGCTGCCCTTGGCCTTGCGGCTGGTTCGGCGGTTGCGCTCCGCCTTGCCCTGGTGGCGGCCCGATGGGTTGTTGAAAGCCAGGCTGCTGCGGCTGCCCAATCCCCGGCTGTTGTCCCGGTTGCCCAGGGCCGGGTGGGACGTTCTGCGGCCCTAGGCGCGGCCCGCCAGGGCCACCAAACCTGTTGAGGCCGTTGTACCTAAAGATCAGCGTCCATATGGAGTTGTCGCGCGTTGAGCCGATGTACGGCCTATCGCTCGCAGGCGTAAGGGCAACGGCGGTGGCCCAGGAGAAGGCGAGGACGAGGACGAGGGCGGCAACAATGGAAAGCCTGGCGGCAACCTCGCGCACGTGGACACGCGCCGCGACGGCGTAGTAGAGGAGAAAGGCGGGCAGCGGCACGACGGCAACGAGCATCTTGGCGTTGAAGGCGATGCTCATGCACACGGCGAAGGAGACGAGCCACAGCCATTTGCCTGTCCTCGCCGCTTGCACGATGCTTACCGCAGCAAGCAAGAGCGCGAAGGAGAGGAGCGCATCCGGCTCGTTGCGGCTATCGATCACGACACTGGCGGGGATGACGGCCAGGAGAAATGCAGCGGTGACGGCAGCCAGTCGGCCAAAGGCAGGTTTGATGGCGGCGTAGAGGACGAGGATCGCGAGGGTACCCATCAACACCTGGGGGAGCGTCACGGTCCAGGCCTTGACGCCCCAGATGGCGGCAGGGATGGCGTCTAGCCAGAAGGCGAAGGGCGGCTTATCGACGGTAACGACGCCGCCTGGGTCAAAAGAGCCGAAAAAGAAGTTCTTCGGGCTCTCCAGCATGGAGGCCGTCGTAGCGGTGTAATACTGGTTATGAAAGTCGCCCAGGCGGGCGAAGCGCAGCCACGCTCCCAACGCGACTGCCAGAACCACCCAGTAATCGACACCGCGGAGAACCGCTATGAATCGTGACCCTCGATTCATCAGGCACAGGGTACACGAAAACGAGGGGATTGTCAGGCTGGCAGCAACCGCCTCGATCTTGCCTGCCCGCTTGCCCCACCTGATCGACCGCAACGCGAAAGGCAGTGTCGAAGCCGCATTCACACGCCGTCCAACAGGACAATCTATCCTTACCGGAAACCCTGAGCAAATCGCCACTTTGATCAAGCGGTATGAGGAGATCGGCGTCACACACGTCACCAGCGTCTACCCCGCAATCGAAGATGGCTGGAGCCTGGAGCGCATGACTAGCTTTATGGAAGTCATGACAAAGGAAGTGATGCCGCACTTTCAGGCGACAATGTGACGATTGTTCACACTTGCGAAGATGCGGCCAGGCTTCACGCCCCAGCAATCTTGGCGCCGCCGAGAGCCGCGATATGCTCGATGAAGGCCTTCTGCGACGGCGTGATGTAGGCTGGGTTTCTCACCATGTAGAGCGGCGATGAGTGGCGAGGGCCGCTGAGAAGCACCTCCACAAGCGCCCCGCTCGCAAGGTCTCTCATCGCGATGTACTTCGTTGAGACGGCGATCCCTAAGCCGGCGATCACCGCCAACTTGATCGCTTCTGCGTTCTCAACCTCGACCGACACCCGGGGGGTTACCCCAAGCATTCTCAGATATCCTGCCGTTGTAAGCTCACCCTGGGTTTGCCCACGGTAGAGGACGAGCGGCACGGAGCTAAGCTCGCTTGGGGCGTGCTTCCGTCCATCGGCAAGCGGGTGGGAAGGTGGCGCCACGATGATGATCTCATCGCGAGTGATAAGGGTAGTCTCCAATCCCTTTTGCGCGGGGATGCGTGAGACAAAACCAAGATGGATCATGTTATCGAGGAGGCGTTGCGGAACCTGCGGCTCGTTCACGGTTACAAGACTGAGACTGATGTTCTGATAGGATTTTTTGAACGAGGCCATCAAACCGGGCAAGATGTGGTTCCAGTTCGCGTTCGCCGCGCCCAGCTTGAGCAGGCCTGATTTGCCGGCAGCCAGGATGCGCATCTGACGCTCCATCTCTTCCGCCTGCTCCTTGATCTTCGTCGCATGGTCGAGGAGAGATAGTCCGGCCTCCGTCAGCGCGAGCCTGCCGCCCTTTCGCTGGAAGAGCGTGAGCCCTAACGCGCTCTCCAAATCTTGAACCTGGCGAGAGAGGAACGGCTGGCTCACGAAAAGGTTCTTGCTTGCTTCGGAAAAGCTGCGGTATTCAGCTACCGCAACGAAGGAATCCAGCCGCCGTAATAGCCGCATATCCATGACGCTCTACCTATACCTCTTCCTAGATGAAGGCAGCCGGGTGATTGGCATTGGACATCACTCAGCCAAGACCGTACCCTGGACGAGATTTGCCCTCAGTATAACGGCCCTGAAAACAGGCGCTCACCTCGCTCTCTATGCTAGGGGATGAGCCCAGGAGCATACACGAGCGGAGCACATGGCAGGAGAACCAGAATGGGACGCGCACTAGACGGAGTCAGAGTAGTAGACCTCACGCAATATGAAGCCGGCCCTACCGCGACACAACTGCTGGCGTGGCTCGGCGCCGACGTCATCAAAGTGGAGGAGCCGTGGAAGGGCGAGCCACCTACCTCGCAGATCGGGATAGGCGTGCGGCGCTCGATCGATAGCCTGAACTTCATCGGCATCAACTCCAGCAAACGCAGCATCACCCTGGACCTCAAGGCCAAAGGGGGTATGGACGTCTTTCGCCGGCTCGTGAAGCACTCCGACATTGTCGTTGAGAACTTCGCCCCAGGAGCCATGGAGCGGCTTGGCATGGGCTACGATGACTTGGAAAAGGTGAACGCTCGCGTCATCTTGGCTCGACTCAAGGGCTTCGGCACATACGGCCCCTACGCCCATTACAAAGCCTACGATATGATCGCGCAAGCAACGGCAGGGGCATTCTGTGCCACTGGCTTCCCTGAAAATCCACCCACCAAGCCAGGCCCAAGCATCGGCGACAGCGGCGCGGGAACACACCTCGCGTTAGGGATCATCGCGGCTCTCTATCAGCGCGAGAAGACCGGCAAAGGCCAGCAGGTGGAAGTCTCCATGCAAGATAACGTCGCGAGCCTGACGCGGCGATATATCCACGGGCAGATCACGGATGGAAAGACTGAGCGGAACGGCAATAGACTGCTCAAAGACTTGCCGGCAGGCGACACTTATCCTTGCAAGCCAGGGGGCCCTGAAGACTACGTCTACGTCTTTTGCCTCGATAACACGGGCCGGATGTGGAATGCGCTCCTTGACCTTATCGGCAGAAGCGATCTGGCCGGGGAGCAGGTCAAAGACCACGAATACCTCAAAGCTATGAAGGGCGAGATCGACAATTCAATCAAGACGTGGACGATGAAGCGGACAAAGTATGCGGCGATGCACGAGATGGCAGCAGCCGGAATCGCCGCCGGCGCCTGTCTCAACGGAATCGAAGTGATGCAGGACCCTCATCTGCTGGCGCGCGGAATGGTGGCGCCGATCACCCATCCCGCCCTTGGCGACATCAAGATTCTCGGGTGCCCGATCAAGATGTCCGACTCGCCGGCCGATGTACGAACGTCCCCTCTCTTAGGGGAGGACAACGAGGATGTCTACAAAAATCTCTTGAAATACGGCGATGACGAAGTCGCGAAGCTGAAAGAGAATAAGGTAATCGGCTGGTAAAGCCCCGATATTGAGGAAGAGCACCCTATGTCACCCATGACGGTTCTCATTGCCGGCGGCGCCGGTTTCATCGGCATCAACCTTGTGAAAACCTTTGCCGAGCGCGGCCACGAAGTCATCAGCCTAGACATACGCCCGGCCGATGAACTTCATACGCGGTTCGTCAAACAGTGGGCAGGGCAGGTCACCTTTGCCCAAGGAGACGCTTTACGAAAGCAGGACCTCGACAAGGCAGCGGCCGGACGGAAGATAACGCACATCATCAACTCCATCACGGACAACGCAGCAAAGGAGGATGCGGCCACCCTTCGCACTATGCTCGAGGTGAACGTCATGGCGAAGGTAAGCCTCCTGGAACTGGCGACGCGCTTGCAGGTCAAGCGGTTTCTCTCTGTCAGCTCTATCAACGTCTACGGCTACCGCCCACAGGCGTACGAATTCTTAAACGAGGAAGTGACGCCTGCCCCAACCGGCGCTGTCCATTCGACCAATATCCTCGGGGAACAGATAACTCGCCGCTACGGGGAACTGGGCAAGTTCGAGACGGTGAACGTGCGCATGAGTTCTACCTATGGCCCAATGGAGCGGGACTCGGGCTTCAAGTCGGCTCTCTCGATCGGGCAGGAGTGGACAGGGAAAGTCGTCAACGGCGAACCAGTGCAAGTCGGCAATAGAGCGGTTGGCTTGCAGTGGAGCTACGCGAAAGATATCGCAGCGGGTATGGTTGCACTCATGGAGGCTCCTGGGCTTGCCCACGACACTTATAACCTAGCCACGCCGCGATGGTGGACGATCGGCGAGGCGGTAGCAGGTCTGCAAGCGGCGCGACCCTCAGTGAAGATCGTTGACGACCCGAGTGTCAAATACGCCCGCTGGAAACCTCGTTCTCTCTGCCCTGTCATGGACGTGAACCGTATCTTTACCGACATCGGCTTTGCCCCGCGTTTCGATCTTGCCTCCGGGTTCAAAGACCTGATCGAATGGCGGGAGAGCTTCCCTTACAAAGCGTATGGCCCAGGCCGCTGATCCCAAAGGCTCGGCGATAGACGAAGGAGTCTCGTATGCCCTATGAAACTATTCTTATCGAAAAGAAAGACCACATCGCCACGCTGACGCTGAACCGCCCGGAACGGCTCAATGCCTTAAACGACCAGGTCTTTCACGAGGTGAATGCAGCCATCAAGGAAATCGCCCTAGATAACAACGTTCGCGTCTTCATAATCACCGGCACGGGACGCGCCTTTTGCGCCTCGGCAGACGTCAAAGATGAGCGCCAGGGCGGCGACAGGCTTTTCAGTGAGCGCACTGCCTACGAAGGGATGGAGTTCACCCGAGGGAACCCGCAACAGGTCACCCTCGGTTTACAAAAGTTGCCTATGCCGACTATCGCGATGGTCAATGGCCTTGCCGTCGGCACCGGGTTCGACTGGGTCCTTGCGTGTGACATCAGGGTCGGGTGCGAACATTCCAAGTTCATGAACGCCTTCATTCAGATGGCCTTGGCGGACGGCGCCGGAGGCACGTGGCTGGCCCCAAAAGCGCTTGGCATCAACAAGGCGCTTGAGTTGTTTTACACAGGCGAGTGGCTCGAGGCGCAAGAGGCCCATCGCCTTGGCGTGCTCAACAGGCTTGTCCCTTCGGCAAAGCTATCGGACGAGACGATGGCTTTGGCGAAGAAGATCGCAGAGCGCGCGCCGATCCCACAGCGGCTGGTGAAAGACCTGGTCTATCGCGGCGTGAACGAAAGCCTTGAGCAACACATGCCCGCTGCCGCCGCCGCGGTATCATTAACGATGCAGACAGCAGACCACAAAGAGGCGCTCGATGCTTTCAACGCCAAGCGCCAGCCTGTGTTCAAGGGGAAGTAGCGCCTCTAGCCCCAAGTGACCCTAAGCGCGGCGATGCTGCGAGCCCGCGAGTCATCGTAGGCGACTGGCGCGGCAAGGCGTTGCGTCAGGCTGTCTTGGTCAGCTGCTTTTCCGCGTGAAGGCCGAAGAACTTGATAGGGTTGT
>CAMAVV010000090.1 GCA_945861815.1 Thermoflexus hugenholtzii JAD2 | reverse complement strand
AAGCCCGGGGCAGGCGCCGGTGATAAGGACATAGCCGCGCCGGGCGACTTCAACGCCAAGGGCAAACATCTTGCGCTTGGCATGTTGGGGGATGCGGCCGCCTGCAGAGCCCATAACGCCGACGGTCATATGGGGGAAGAGCGGGACTTTAGTGATCTGAAGTTCGCGCTGAATCACAGGCAGTCCTTTCGGTATGGCCTAGCCCTGGCGCTTCACAGGTACGGCGTGGATATCGATGTCGCTTGCCAGGCGGAGGAGCTTTTGGAGTGTTGACGTTTTCGTCATCTCTTGCAGGCGGCTTTTTGTCAAAAATCCGATAACGATATTGCCGATATTCTCATCATGAGCGGTCTTGGCGATCGTTGCGGCGACGTCGGCGCCGTTCACGCGTATGACGCGGGCTCCAAGGTCTTCGGCGAAGCGGAGGTTTTCGGCCAGGGAGCGCCGCTCCTCCGGCGAGGCTTTGGCCCAGGAAGGCTCCTCCACAAAGAGCGCCAAAATGTCGCTTTGGAAGCCCCTGGCCATCTGCCAGCCCCGCCGCAAGAGATGCTGTGCGGCGGGGCTGGAGTCGATGCAGACGAGGACGCGGTCGCCGGCGGGCCAGACGGTCTCCACCTGGTGGTCGCGCATGTACTCTTCCAGCTCTTTTTCGGTCGTGGTCGCGACGCGCCGCAGGGCGAGCTCTCGCAGGGCGGTGAGGTTGCCTTCGCGGAAGAATTGGCGAAGAGCCTGCTGTGCTCTGTCTCCTGGGTAGACGTTTCCCTCTTGGATGCGCTGGCGCAGAGCGATGGGCGACATATCCACGATTTGGATCTCGTCGGCCTCGTCCACAACGTGGTCGGGAAGGCGTTCCCGTACAGGGGCGCCGGTGATGCTTTCCACGACGTCGGCGAGGCTCTCCAAGTGTTGGATGTTGACCGTGGTGAAGACGGAGATGCCCGCCTTCAGGATTTCCTCGACATCCATCCAGCGCTTCTCCCACTTGGAGCCGGGAACGTTGGTGTGGGCAAGCTCGTCCACGAGGGCAAGCTGGGGACGGCGCGCGAGGATGGCGTCGGTATCCATCTCTTCAAGAGCGACGTCCTGGTAGCTGACTTTCTTTCGCGGAATCACCAGCAGGTCACCTATGGCCTCTTGCGTCTTCGCACGGCCATAGGTTTCGACAAAGCCGACGATCACGTCGAGGCCTTGAGCCTTACGTCGGTGCGCCTCCATGAGCATGGCATAGGTCTTCCCGACGCCAGGGGCCATGCCAAGGTAGATGCGCAGCTTGCCACGGCTTCCTTGCCGCTCCTCCTTGAGAAGGCGGCTGAGGAACTTTTCAGGAGAGGGACGCGTATCGTCTTGGCGGTGGGTCATCGGCGCACCTGCTACCTGCGGAACCGTTCATCGAGGGCAAGATTTAGCTTAAGCACGTTCACGCGCGCTTCCCCAAGAAAACCGAGGGTGCGCTCTTCAACATGCTGCCTGACGAGTTCCATAACATCATTCTCCGGCAAGCGGCGCGCCTTTGCCACACGGCCTGTCTGGAGATAGGCGTTTGCAGGCGAGATATGGGGGTCGAGGCCGGACCCGGAGGAGGTCACCGCGTCCACCGGCACGTCAGCGTCCGCTGGCAAGTTGTTCTCCTGGCGGTATGCTTTGGCGCGCGATTCAACGGCATCAAGGAGCAGTTGGTTCGTCGGGCCGAGGTTGGACGCGCCAGAGGCGCGGGCGTCGTAGCCGTCTGCGCCTGCGGCCGAGGGCCGCGGGTGGAAGTAGTGAGGCGCTGTGAAGTTCTGGCCGATGAGCGATGAGCCAACGATTTTGCCGTCTGCATCGCGAAGGAGGCTGCCATCGGCCTGGCGATTGAAGGCCCCTTGGCCGATGCCGGTGATCACAAGCGGGTAGGCGACCCCGGTGATGATGACCAGAATCACTAGAAGGGCGACGGCTGTTTTCGCTTGCTGTTTGAGTTCCATTGGGATGTTACACAAGGCCGATCGCGGTGATGAGCAGGTCGATGGCTTTCATGCCGAGGAAGGGCGTGATAAGGCCGCCAACGCCATAGATGAGAAGGTTGCGCGCCAGGAGTTGGCTCGCGGGCGCTGGACGGTAGCCGACGCCGCGCAAGGCGAGGGGGATGAGGGCCACGATGATGAGGGCGTTGAAGATGACCGCCGAGAGGATGGCGCTCTCCGCCGAATCGAGCTTCATGAAGTCGAGCTTATCGAGGGCAGGATAGGTTGCGGCGAAAGCGGCGGGGATGATGGCGAAGTATTTGGCGACGTCGTTCGCGATAGAAAAAGTAGTGATGGCGCCACGAGTGATGAGGAGCTGCTTGCCGATGCTGACAACCTCGATGAGCTTTGTCGGGTTGGAGTCGAGGTCCACCATATTTGCGGCCTCTTTTGCCGCTGCGGTGCCGGAATTCATCGCCATGCCGACGTCCGCCTGGGCGAGGGCTGGCGCGTCGTTCGTCCCGTCGCCCGTCATGGCGACCATGTGTCCCTGGCGCTGCTGCTCTTTTATGACGCGGATCTTGTCCTCCGGCTTCGCCTCGGCGACATAGGTATCGACCCCGGCTTCTTTGGCGATGGTGGCGGCGGTCAGCGTATTATCGCCGGTGAGCATGATGGTCTTGATGCCCATCTTGCGAAACTCATCGAACCGCTCGCGCATGCCCGGCTTCACGGTGTCCTTGAGGTATGCGACGCCGACGATGCGCTTATCGATGGCGAGGGCTAGGGGCGTTCCGCCCTCGGACGAGATGCGCGTAACGTGCTGCTGCATATCCTCCGGCGCACGCTCATTGGAAAGGGAGATCACGGCATCCACAGCGCCTTTGATGTAGTAGCGTCCATCTTGGATGACGCCGCTGACGCGGGTTCGCGGGTCGAACTTGATAACGTCGGCTGTTGGGCTGAGGGTTGGCGTGGTGGGCGCGCCAACCTGCTCGGCTAACTGGAGCAAGCTGCGCCCTTCAGGCGTCTCGTCAGCGAGGCTCGACATGCGTGCAGCGATCAAGGCCACGAGTTTCTGGTTGCCCCCCACAGGGATGATCTCTGCGGCAAGGCGGTTGCCATATGTGATGGTGCCCGTCTTATCGAGCAGAAGCGTGTCCACATCGCCTGCTGATTCGATGGCCCGGCCGGAGAGGGCAAGCACGTTGAAGCGGGTGAGACGGTCCATACCGGCGATGCCGACTGCCGAGAGAAGTCCGCCGATGGTTGTTGGGATGAGACAGACGAGAAGGGCGGCAAGGATAGCGACAGAGACTTCGTCGCCTGCGTAATCGGCGAAGGGCTGGATAGTGATGACGACGAGGGTGAAGACGATGGTGAGGCCGGCAAGGAGGATCGTCAGCGCAATCTCGTTCGGCGTCTTGCGGCGCGCTGAACCTTCGACCATCGCGATCATGCGGTCGAGGAAGGTGCTGCCTGGGTCGGCTGTGACGCGGACACGCAGCATCCCTGTTGCAACCAGCGTTCCGCCGGTGACGGTCGAGCGGGTGTCTGTGCCTGGCTCCTTGAGAACTGGAGCCGATTCGCCGGTGATGGCGGCCTCGTTCACATAGGCCACGCCGCCGACGACTTCCCCATCGATGGGCACCACTTCTCCCTCTTTGATGATGACGAAGTCTCCGTTTCTCAGGCTAAGTGAGGAGACCATCTCTTCGCCCAAGCCTTTGACGCGCCTTGCAGGGGAGTCCTTCTTCGTCGCTCGGAGTGTATCGGCCTGGGCCTTGCCGCGCGCCTCTGCCAGCGACTCGGCGAAGTTGCCGAAGATGACAGTAAACCAAAGCCAGATCGTGATCTGGAGTGTGAAGCGAAAGCCGTCGCCGCCGAAGAGCTGCTGAAGGAGGACGACGGACGAGATGACCGCGCCTATCTCGACGACAAGCATGACTGGATTGGTGTAGAGCTTTTTCGGGTTCAGCTTGATGAGTGACTGAACGGCGGCGCGGCGCATGATGGGCACGGACCACAGCTTGATTCCTGACTTGCGAGTCGTCGCAAGCTTCTTCATCTCCCGAGCTTCGGGAGACCTCCGCACCGCGGTTGCGGCGGGGCTAGCGGGGTCTGGCTTCTTATTGTTTGGTGGGTCGGTCATGATAGGTGAGTCCAGGTGCAGTGCATCACATCATCAGGTGTTCAACGATGGGGCCGAGGGCAAGGGCCGGGAAAAAGGTGAGCGCGCCGACGATGATGACGAAGCCGGCGACGAGGGCGACGAAAAGGGGCCCGTGGGTCGGGAGGGTGCCAAGACTCTGGGGCACCCGTTCTTTACGGGCCATGGCCCCGGCTAGCGCCAAGACCGGGATCACTATCATGAACCGGCCAAGGAGCATGACCAGTCCTAGTGTATAGCTGTAGAAACTGGAGTCTGTGTTCAATCCGGCGAAGGCCGATCCGTTGTTGCTGGCGCTGGAGCTGTAGGCATAGAGCATCTCGCTGAAGCCATGGGGCCCAGGGTTGAGAACCCCAGCGAAGCCGCGGTCGGTGGTGGCGGCTAGGGCGGTGAAGAGGAGGACCGTTGACGCGATGGCGAGGGTCACCAGCATGACCATCTTGATTTCAAATGGCTCGATCTTCTTGCCAAGGTATTCGGGCGTTCTGCCGACCATCAGCCCGGCGATAAAGACGGCGAGGATGGCAAAAATGAGCATGCTGTAGAGGCCAACTCCAGCGCCTCCAAATACAGCGCCGCCCGTCTGCATGTAGACCATAGGCACGATGCTTGCCAGGGGCATTAAGCTGTCATGAGTGTTGTTCACTGCGCCGGTTGATGTGGCGACGCTGACGTTGGTGAAGAGCATCGACTGGCCGACGCCGAACCGCGTCTCCTTGCCTTCGAGGTTGCCTCCCGCCTGCTCTGCGCCAGCTTGTTGATTCGCGGCGATGGCGTCGAAGTTTGGATTGCCTTGCTGTTCGATGACGGTCGAAAGCGACGTGCCCGCGAGGAGCAGGATGGCCATCACCGCCCAGATGGCCCAACCCTGGCGCGTATCGCCTACAAGGCGGCCGAAGGTGTAGGTCATCGCCGATGGGATGGCGGCCATAGCGATAAGTTGAAGGAAGTTCGTCCAGTGATTCGGGTTTTCGAAGGGATGCGCCGAGTTGGCGGCGAAAAACCCGCCTCCATTAGTGCCCAGGACTTTTATCGCCTCTTGGCTTGCCACTGGCCCTTGTGCGATAGTCTGCGCGCCCCCTTCAAGGGTGGCCACGCTGAGCGCGCCCTGGAGGTTTTGGGGCACCCCTTGCCATATAAAGACGATAGCCAAGATGGTAGAGACAGGGAGAAGGATATAGAGGATGGCGCGCGTGATATCGGCCCAGCAGTTGCCGACACCTTGGGCTGAACGGCGTGAAAGCCCCCGGATAAAGGCCATCGCCAAGGCCATGCCGACCGCCGCGGCGCAGAAGTTCTGCACGGTAAGGCCAGCCATCTGGCTCAGGTGGCTCATCGTCTGCTCGCCGGAGTACGACTGCCAGTTGGTGTGGGTCATGAAGCTGACTGCGGTGTTAAAGGCCAGGTGCGGCGCCAGCCCATCGAAGTCTTGGGGATTGAGGCGCAAAAGGCCCTGGAAGCGCAAGATCAGGAAGAGAAAGAGCACGCCTCCAAGGCCAAAGAGGACGATGCCTAGGGCATACTTCGTCCAGTGGAACTCTTCCTCAGGGTCCACGCGGCAGGCTCGGTAGACCAGGCCTTCCACTGGCAGAAGGACACGGCTTAAAGGAGTGCGCTCCCCGCCAAAGACTTTTGCCATGTACAGGCCAAGGGGCTTGGTGATAAGAAAGATGATGGCGAAGAAGAGGACGAGGAGTCCGATAGTTGCGCCGCTCATTCGCTAGTTCCTAGAGGTGTGACAGCCGGGTGCAGCACGTCAGAAGGATTCCGGCCGCACTAAGACGTAGAAGAGATACACAACCACCAGTAAGCAGACGACGGCAAAGAGAACGTGTTCTGCAGGCATCAGGACTCTCCTGAAAGACGAGCGCAAAAGAGGATGAAGCCTGTGATCCATGCGAACATCACCAGGGTGACGGCGATGGCGATGAAGTCGCTCAATGGAAGGTTGTCCTTCTGATACAGGTTGGCATAGGGCCTATGCAGGCGTGGGCTTTACGCCATCCGGCTCATCGGAGACCAGGCGGAGAAGGGCATCAAGGGGGAAGGGTTTTGGCAGATAGGCCAGGGGCTTCAGCTCCTCCAGGCGGGTGCGTGGGATGCGCACGGCGGAGACGACGATGGTTGGAACGGACTTGCCCTGTTGCTGGAGGTCGCGCAGCACGTCGAGGCCGCTTCTATCCGGGAGGTTCACGTCGAGCAGCATGAGGTCGGGAAGCTCTTTCTCCAGCATGGCGCGCGCCTCGGCGGCGGTGGCTGCCTCACGCACCTCGTGCCCTCTGCTGGTGAGGTTTCGCAGGATCAGCCGTCGCAATGTCGGCTCGTCTTCCACGATCAGCACCCGGCGGTACATGGGCATGCTCCTTCGCCGTCCGTCGCCTTCTGGACGGCCTTACCGCCGCTCCTGGTGTATTGCGTTGCCCACTATCTTCACGGCCTCCGCACGCTATGTCAACAGTGGAGAGAACGGTATCTCATGAAACAAGGGACATCGCTTCTTCAGAAGGCGGCCTGGACATGAGCGGGGCTCGGTTCAAGTGGGAGGGTAAAGACGAAGCATGCG
>CAMAVV010000089.1 GCA_945861815.1 Thermoflexus hugenholtzii JAD2 | reverse complement strand
ATAGAATGACTCCACCATGCGCATCTGCTCCCTCCTGCCCAGTTCCACAGAGATCGTCTATGCCTTGGGACTTGGCGACAGCCTCGTCGGCATCACCCACGAGTGCGACTATCCACCCAAGGCAACAAAGCTCCCTGCCGTCACTCACTCCCTCATCAATCACGCCGGCAGCACCAGCCGCGAGATACACAACCACATCACCTCGGCGGTCCACGGCGGCAGCAGCATCTATGGCATGAATCAGGCCTTGCTCAAGAAGCTTAACCCCGACCTCATCTTGACCCAGGAGCTGTGCGAAGTCTGCGCCGTCTCCTATGGCGAGGTGCGCAAGGCGGCGCGTCTGCTCCCCGGCGACCGTAAAATTCTTTCGCTCGAGCCGACTAGTCTTAGAGCAATCCTAGAGACTATCGAAACGGTCGGCGAGGCAACGGGCACGCAGGCCCGGGCGAAAAAGCTCGTGGCTGATTTGCAGGCGCGCATCGATAAAGTAGCCTCAGCGACAAAGAACGTTACACGCCGCCCCAAGGTCTTTGCCCTGGAGTGGCTCGACCCGCCCTTCATCGGCGGCCACTGGGTGCCGGAGATGATTCGCCTCGCAGGCGGCTTCGACGGCATGGGAAAAGAGGGACGCCACTCGGTAACGACGACTTGGAAAGAGATTGCCGACTACAACCCGGAAGTCGTCGTGCTGATGCCCTGCGGCTACCACTTGGGAGAGTCTCTGGCTGAAGTGAAGAAATACACGTGGCCGCCGGAGTGGAAGGGCCTCAAGGCTGTGCGCAATGGCCAGGTCTACGCCGTCGATGGCTCCTCCTACTACAACCGCCCCGGCCCGCGTGTCGTTGACGGCCTGGAAATCCTCGCCGAAATCCTCCATCCGGAGCTATTCCCAAGGAAGCACACCAAGGACGATTGGGGGAAGCTGTAACAACGAGGAGGCGCCTATGGACAAAAAGCTGAGAACTGCCTTAGCTCGCCGGTACAAAAGCGGCTACGACGAAGTTGTGAAGGCGCTGGCAAAAGTCGGCACGGAGAATCACGACGTGCGCCCAGGGCCGAAGGAGTGGTCGCCACGCGACATCGCTCACCACTTGGCCGACGCCGAAATGACCGGTGCCATTCGCCTGCGCCGCCTCATCGCTGAACACCGTCCAACCATCGTCGGTTACGACCAAGATGAGTTCGCCCGACGCCTCTATTACTCCCGCCCTATCAAAGCCTCCCTCGCCGCCTTCAAGGCCGCCAGGCAGACGACAGGCGAGCTTCTCGACCGCCTGACCGAGGCGGAGTGGGCGCGTGAAGGCACTCACACAGAGAGCGGGCGCTATGCGGTGGAAGACTGGCTGAAGATTTACGCCGCTCACGCCCACGACCACGCTAAGCAGATCATCAACGCCGTGAAGAAAACCCGGAAAACGTCAGGCTAGAACAACACCTGCGCCTCTTCCAGGCGCGTGATCTCTTCCGGCGGCAGGCCTAAGATTTCCCGGCAGACGTGGTGCGTGTGCTCCCCGAGCAACGGCGCGCGGCGCATCTCTGGCTCCATCTCGTCCGACCTGAACGAGGGCCACACCTGTGTGGGCTTCCCCAGCACCGGGTGTTCCACGATACGCAGGTGACCTCGGTGCTTCAGCTGCGCATCGCTGTGGAGATCTTCGCCTCGCGCCACCGCTCCCGTCGAGACGCCCGCCCCTCTCAGCTTCGCCACCACCTCTTCCACCGTCTGCGGTCGCGTCCACTCGCCGGTGATGTGGTCAAGCGCCTCTTCGTTTCGCTTGCGCGCCAGCAGCGTCGCAAAGCGCTCGTCAATGGCTATCCCCGGCTTGCCCATCGCCTGGCAGAGCGCCGTCCACATCGCATCGTTCATCACAGCAATAGCGACCCACCGGTCTGTCCCTTGGCATGGGTAGACGTTGTGCGGCGCTGCGCCGGGCGTCCGGTTGCCAACACGCTTTTCACTTCGCCCATTCACAAAGTAGTCAAGGAGGGCAGGCTCCAGGAAATGCTCGCCCGCCTCCAGTTGAGACATATCGATATATTGGCCAAGGCCCGTCGCATTGCGGTGGCGCAGTGCGGCAACGATCGAGGCAACGGCGAACCAGGGCACAACGAGGTCGGTGTAGGGCTGGTTCGGCGCAGCAGGATTGCTGTTGGGCCAGCCGGTAAGGTGATCGAAACCAGCCAAGCCGCCCAGGGTACGCCCAAAGCCGACATGGTGGGCGAAGGGGCCGGTCTGCCCCTGCATCGTCAGGCTGATCATGATGATGTCCGCCTTTACCTTCTTCATCTCTTCGTAGTGGAGGTTATGCTCGCGCAGCACCTTCGTGCTGAAGCTCTCGGAGACGATATCGGCCCTGGCGACGAGGCGCCGAATGAGCGCCTGGGCCTCTGGCTTCGAGATGTCCATCCGAACGCTCATCTTCGACGGGTTGTGCGTCGCGAAGTAGCCGCTCTTATTGACGCCAGGCTTCCCCTCAAGGAACGGGTTGCCCAGCCGCGCGCCGTCGAGCCGCGCGCGACTCTCGATCTTGATGACCTCTGCGCCCATCATCGCCAGGTACTTCGTCACCACCGGGCCGGCCACCGCCCAGCAATAGTCCACAACACGTATCCCGGCGAGAGGCAGCGCCTTGGGGGTTGAGGTGGTCACTACACCACCCCCGCGCTTTTGAGGCTGACAAGCTGTTCCGTAGTTAGCCCTAACTCATCGCCAAAGACTTCTCGGTTATGCTCCCCAACCAATGGTGGCCTGCGCCTCAGCGACCACATATTGGCCATCGTCAGCACAAAGGCCCCGGGATAGGTAACCTTTTCGCCTAGCTCCGGGTGCTCTACCTCATGCCAATAGTTGCGTTCGCGCAGCTGTTCGTAGTTTGCAACGTCCGAAGGCTCGTACGTCGGGAAAAGCATGATGCGCCGCTTCAACGCCTGCCTGTATATCTCAGCTTTGGTCTGTGTCTTAAAGAATGCGCCGAAGACGTCCTCCCAGTGGTCGACTTCGGCCTGTTTCAAATCGGCGGTGCTCTTCTCCTCCCAAGGCTGGTCCCACAGGTCTCCCTGCATCCCCAGCTCCGTCATCCACTCCAGCAAGGGGTAGTTCTTCTGCCCCCAGCCCGGCGCAACCCACCAGCACCAGTTGATATAGCCGTCCTTACACGGCCAGCTATAGCGCCCGATCACTTTGCCGCGTACCTGCGACGTTCCCCGACGTTCGTTGACGCGCAAGACATCCCAATGGGTCTGCACTGAGATAAGGGCGTTGGCGACTGCCTCCTGCATCGAAAGGTCGATGTGTTGGCCCCTGCCATGCACGTCGCGGTGATAGAGCGCCAGCGACGTCATCATGGCGGCCTGCGCGCCAGCCTGGTTATACGACTGTGGGACACGCGTCCGCCCAGGCGGGCCGTCTGTCTCCCCCGACATGTAGAGCAGGCCGCCGCGCGCCATCAAGACCAGGTCAGGGTCCTCGTATTGCGCATCAGGGCCGCTTTGCCCATAGGGAGTGATGGAGGTCATGATGAGACGAGGGTTGATGGCGCGAAGGTCGTGGTAGCCCAGCCCCCAAGCCTTCAACTGCAATGGCATAAACGACTCGATGACGGCGTCTGCCTTTGCGACAAGCCGTTTGAAGAGGGCGCGCCCATCGCTGGTGGCAAGGTTGAGCGTCACCCCACGCTTGTTGGTGTTATACGACCAGAAATAGAGGCTTTTGTTCGGGTGAGGCTCGTCGTGATAGAAAGGGCCCATGCGCCGAGACCTGTTGCCGCCCGGAGGCTCGACCTTCACCACGTCAGCGCCTAAGTCGCCAAGGATGCGCGAGCACAAAGGCCCCTTTTCGTCGGTCAGATCGAGGATGCGGTAGCCGGTGAGCACGCGCTTGCCTTAGGGAAAGATGGAAACCCAAGGATAGTACCGGGTGCAATGGGTGAGGGCAAGATAATTACATTACGAAGGTTCTACGCGTAGGGGCGACTGGCTAGTCGCCATCGGTCTCTCTACGAAACCCTACACCTATCCCCCGTCTGTGACGGGAGAAAACCTACCCCCACCTATCCCCATACCGTTCTCTCGATACCAACTCGGCCAGGGGCATCCGCTTCTTCCCACCCTTGGCCTCTGTCCTATAGCCAAAGTCCATGATAGCGACAAGTTCCATTGCCGCCGGGATGCCAAGCAGTTGCTTCGCCGCATCCTTGTCCAGGCCGCCGACAAAGCCCATGCCCAGCCCCAGCGACCAGGCCATCAGCTCCATCTGCTGGATGGCGCGCCCGGCGTCAAGTTGGTACATACCCTTGGCCTCAGTCATCGCCATCGCGATTGCTAATGGGGCCTTCGCGATGTGGCCGCCTGAGCCTGAAAGTGCAGCCAGCTTCTCCAACGTCGCCTTTTCTTGGACAACCACGAATCGCCACAACTGGCGGTTGCGCTGGCTTGGGGCCCACCTCCCCGCGGAGAGAACCTTTTCGATGACGGCTTTCGGCACAGGGTCGGGCTTGAACTCCCGCACCGTCACCCGCTGTCGTATCGCTTGCTCAACGTCCATGCGCCGCCTTCAGCTTCTTCGAACACCCCTCTCCCTCGATGGGAGAGGACCTCGCGAAGCGAGAGGTGAGGGTGATTCTCCTGGAGCTACTTCTTCCCGGCAGGCTTCTTATCAAACCAATCGAACTTCGAAGTCGGCGGTATCGTCTGGTAGAGGCTGCCAAGGATGAGCTTGGTGGCGTCGTTCTTCTCCAACGACCGCCCCTGCTTCTTCCATATTGGCGTCTTTGCCTTCAGGTCCTCCAGCATCTCCACCGGGTCGCCGTCCAGGTAATAGACGCGGATCGTGCGGCCAGGCGGGTTCCCAGGGCCAGTGCGGCCCCCAGGGGAGTCGTGCATCGCACGGAACCAATAGACGCCCGCCACGTGCTTCAGCGTCAGCATATCTGGGATGTGCACCTGGTCGAGCCACTGGGAGACGCGCTCGATCTTCAGCGGGTCCTTGGTGATAAGGTCGTTCACCGTCACAAAAAGACCCTTATTCGGGCGGTAGGGAACGGCCCCTGGCGAGACGAGGACGCGCGGCGAGGCATAGGCCTTTATCAACATGTAGGGCCCGCCCATGAACGACGTCCGGTACTGGTGGAAACGCCCGACTGCCTCCAGCTGAGGGCCGAGGTCCAGGAAGTCGCGGAGGGTGCGCTGCGCTGGCTCCTGCATCAGGTAGAGCGTCATGTACTGGTGCGCGGCGATGCTTGGCTCGGCGGCCAGGCGCAGCTTTTGGTACTCCGGCGGGCAGACCCACCGCTGGCCATAGGCCACACCCTCCAGCGCCATGTTCTCCGGGATGTGGTCGCTCATGTGCCAGCTGTTGTACGACTGGTGCTCCCCATCCTTGGTCACCGCACCGAAAGAGAAGAATCCGACTTTTACTTTTGTGAACATGTTTCCTTCTCTTTGACCTACTTCTTGTACTTCGGCAACCCGTACAGCTCCGCCGCGTTCTCCCCGAAGATGCGCGCCTTCTGCTTCGGTGTAAGGCTATCGCAGTTCTGTGCCAGCTCCTCCGTCACCCCTGGATATTTGGCGTCAGGGTGCGGGTAGTCGCTGGCCCAGATAATGCGCTCAGCGCCCACAAGGGGGCTATTGGCGGTAAAGGGCAGCGTGCTCTCATCGGCGTCAAAGCTGATCCAGCACTGTCGTTTGAAATATTCAGAGGGCTTCATCTTGAGGCTCTTCACGTCCCAATTGAACATCTCCGCGTGGTGGTCGATGCGCTCCAACCACGGGACGATCCAGCCGCCGTTCGCCTCAAGGAAGAGCAGCTTCAGCTTCGGGAAGCGCTCGCAGACGCCGCCAGCCAGCAGGTAGGTCATCGAAAGCATCATGTCGAAGGGATTGGCGATAGCCTGGGTGAAGAGGACGTTGCCAAGGTGAACCTGGTTGCGCCATTGCTTCGTGCCCTTCTGGTTGCCCTGGAGCTTCATCGTCGTGTCGCGATGCTGAAGGTGTAGCGCGCGGCATGCGCCGGGCATATCGGGATTCAGGAAAGGGTGCAGGCCCACGGCCAAGCCCGTCTCCTCGCAGGCGCGCCACAGCGGGTCATAGAACGGGTCGTCGAAGAACTGGCCCTCCTTCAAGGGGTTCGGACGGAGGAAGACGCCAACATGCCCCGTCTCCTTCGCTCGGTATATCTCCTTTATCGCACGCGTGAGATCTTGTTGGGGGATGGCGGCCACGCCAAAGAGACGTTTGCGGTCGGCGCTGCAATACTCCTGGAGCCAATCGTTATAGACTTGGCACTGCGCCAGCGCAAAGTCAGGGTCCTTGATGGAGACAAGCCCTAGCATCATCGTCGGGTAAAGGACCGACTGGTCGATGTGGTCGGTCGTCATATCGGCGAGGCGCGGCTTTGGATTGAACCCTGCGGGGCGCGTCTCCGTGTATTTCAGCTTTCCTTCAAAGGCCGCCTTCCGCTTCTCCGGCGTCATCCCTGCGACGCCCGCGCTTGCCATGAACTGCGCGGGGCGTTCTTGCCCATCAAAACGCAGCCACTCGCTGCCGTCGGCGCGCGTTTCGATGTGCCAGATGCGGTCCTTGTACTTCTTAGGGGCAAGCTCCACGTAGCGCGTTGGGTGCTCCAGGACATGCCCGTCCGCGTCCACGAACCTGAGCCCGTTGGCCGTCGCCTTCCCGTTCGCTTTCGC
>CAMAVV010000088.1 GCA_945861815.1 Thermoflexus hugenholtzii JAD2 | reverse complement strand
CCGGCGGCAACGCCCCAGCCATCATGAGCGCGCTGAAGCCCGTGAACATCCCAAGCTCCAGCACACGCTTTGCGCCCGAGAGCCAGATGAGGTATTGAAGCAGCGTCCCCTCCAACTGGCCGGAGAGCATCGCCGGGACCTCCATCGTTCGGTACGTTTCGTCCGTCAACTCCTGGAGGAGCGGCGGCACAGGTGTCGTATGCTTTGCCGCGTACTGCTCGATATTTTCGGGAACGATAAAACTTGCCATGGGTATTCTTTCTAGTCCTACGCTTCGTCGTCTGCCTCGCGCGTCGACCACGTCACGACCTTCCGCGTCTTCAGGTCGTTCATCTTCTGGTCGCTGTAACCGATCTCACCCAGCAGTTGCTGTGTATGCTCGCCGACGTAGATGGTGCAGCCGTGCACCGTCTCCTGGTCGGAGAAATTGAAGGCGGGCCCGTATCGCTGATAGACGTTGAGCGAGGGATGCTGTGTTTCCACCCACAGTCCTGTCTTTCGCATCTCCGGCTCCGTGTTGGCAAAGTCCGCGAAGTCCTTCTCGCGGACCTCGGCGCAGGCCACGCCGTGCTCAGCGAGCATGACCTCCCACTGAGAGGCTGATCGCTGGGCGAAGACTGGCGTCAGTTCTTTCACCAAGTCTGCGTCATGCTTGTGGCGCGCCTGCCTGGTAGCGAAACGTGGGTCCTTGGCAAGCTGTGACTTCCCGGCCGCTTCGCAAAAGTCGCGCCACTCCTTCTCGGTGGGGCACGCAAGGAAAACCCAACCCTGGGACGCCTTGTAGAAGCGGTAGAGGGCGTTGATACCGTTGAGCTGCGCATCGGCGACTGGGCGGGGCGGCTTGCCTTGGTATTGGATGGCATCGTCTGCCTCGGCGTAGAGGCACGAGCCGATCATCGTTGTCTCCAAGTACTGGCCCTTGCCCGTCTTTTCCCGTGCATAAAGGCCGAGCAGGAGCCCCGTTGCCACACCCAGGGCCGAGGAGACATCCGGGTTCCCCTCGTTCGCCTGAAAGAGCGAGCTGCTCATCTCGCGGAGTTCCTTATAGGTGAGCTTTTTGTCTGGAGGAGGAGGCATGCCCTGGCCTGCCTGATAAAGCGCGCCGCCGCATAATGCCCCCGGGATCGGGTGCATGGCTGGGCGATGCGCCATCGGCCCTGTAGAGCCGTACGACCCTGCGTAAAGATAGACGAGGCGCGGGTTCAGGTTCTTGCACGTCTCGTAGTCGATTCCCAGGCGCGGCGTCACGCCGGGCCTGAAGTTGTGCATCAGGATATCCGCCTTCTTGATGAACTCGTGCGCGATCTTCTGTCCCTCTGCCTGCTTCAGGTCCACGGCGATGCTATTCTTCCCTTGCATCGGCTTCGTCGCGGTGTTCGCCCACCGGCGGAAAGAGTCGCCGTCCAGCGATTCGAACTTGATGATGCGCGCGCCGAGGTCGGCAAGGAGCGCGGTGCCGAATGGCGCCGCGAACCATGTGGCGAACTCCACAACAGTGACGCCTTCGAGCGGACGCTTCGCCATCTTCCGCCCGTTCGTGAAGGCCTTTGCCTTCCTCGACTTGATGGAGTCCAGCACTGCCTGCGTATGCTGGCCGAGTGTTGGGCTTGGCCCCTGCGGCGCAAGCGGCGTTTCTGAAGCATGCACGATTGGCCCAAGCTGCCTCGTTTTGCCGACAGCAGGGTCAAAGAGCTCGATGACATTCTTATTGTGGATGACCTGCGGGTGGTCAAGCGCCTGCTGGGTCGTGCGGAAGGGCTCGCAGGCGGCGTCCACCTGCTTCACGAATATCTCCATCCATTCATCCGCCGTCTTCTCCTGCATCCGCGCGTGCATCTTCTCGTACAGCTCTTCCATGTCTTTGCCCGGGGGGATGTTCGGCAGCTTGAGGTAGCGCTCCTCCGCCAGCAGGTCAGAGAGACCCATGCCCACGAGGAAGTTGACGAAGAGGTGGGACATCGAATTGGAGCCTTGCAGCCAGACGCCGTCCTTGGTGCGGCCCACGAAGTACTGGGGCGTCGGTGAGCCGCCGGTAAAGGCGGCCGGCTGTGTAGTGCGGCGAGTTGTCTGCCAGCCGAGCCATCCCCAGTCATAGGCGAAGAGTCCTTGGGTGATGCTCGTCTCCACCTTCTGGCCCTTCCCATATTTGTCGCGTGCGTAGAGTGCGGCCATCACGCCTTGCACGGCATGCATCGCTGCTCCATAGCTCCCGCACATCACGGCGGCGTAGCGCGGGCCGTCTTTCGCCAGCTGCTTATCGAAGGAATGGACGCGCCCTGTCTTTGCATTGACGATGGCGTCATAACCCTTCAGGTGCGCGAGATGCTTCAGCGGCCCAAAGCCTGTGATCTTGCAGTAGACCAGCGCTGGGTTTGCCTTGGAGAGCGTTCCATAGTCGATGCCCAGGCGGCTATCGCCGTCAGGCATTCCGCTGTAAAAGACCACGTCCGCCGTCTTGGCCAGCGCGTGAAACGATGCCTTTCCCTGGCTCGACTTCAGGTCCAAAACCGCGCTCTTCTTCCCCCGGCTCCACATGATGAAGGCGGGGTGGGAGCGGAAGCTATCGCCCGCGGGCGGCTCGACCTTGATGACCTCGGCGCCGGCATCGGCCAGCACCATTGTGGCGAGGCTGCCAGCCATGCCTTGGGTCACGTCTAATACAGTCAATCCTTCGCATATCTTGACCATGTGCGCCTCCTGGAGGGAACCTGAAGCGCCCCATTGTGGCATAGCCCATCTTTGCCTTGCAACCTGAATAGGGCGTAACTATCATGGACAGGCGCTGTGCTGCGGCCCCGGGGAGCGGACAGCGAAGGGAGCGCCAATGGATCGCCACCACAACGAACTGACTCCCGATAGGCTGCGCTGGCGCTGCGATCCTAAAAGCTTTACCTTCCGCTGCACCGATGAACTGGTGCCCCTCCAGGAGTTCGTGGGCCAGGTGCGCGCCATCGGCGCCATCGAGTTCGGCCTTGGTGTGGAGCAGCCTGGCTACAACATCTTTGTGACCGGCCTTGGCGGCACGGGCAAGTCCACCATCGTGAAGCAGCACTTGGAGGACATGGTCGCCAAAAAGATCGCGGCAGGGACGGCTGTTCCGCCCCCAGATTGGTGCTACCTCTACAACTTTCATGACCCTGATAAGCCGAACATCATCAAGCTTCCTGCAGGCAAGGGCAGAGAGTTCAAGGCAAAACTGGAGCAGCTAGAAGAAGACCTGCGCAAACATACCGCCGCCGCCTTTTCCAGTGAGGAGTACCAGACTGAGCGGCGGGCCATCATTGAAGGGGGCCAAACGAACCAGCGCAGGATATTTCACGAGCTTGATCAGGAGGCCCGCGCCAAGGGCTTCACCGTCCAGCTGACTCCTATGGGCGTCGCCCTTGTTCCGATTATGAAAGACGGACGCCCCGCTACTCCTGAAGAGTTCGCGCAGTTCCCGGATGAAGTGAAGCGCGTCCTGGATGAGCAGCGCAAGTCTTTGGCCAGCCTTGTGCAGCAGACCCTCGAAGCAGGGCAGCAGGTTGAGCGAGAGGCTGGCGCCAAGCTGATAGAACTCGACCGGAAGGTGGCTGAGTTCTCAACCGCGGGGTCGTTCAAGGACGCTGAAAAGGAGTTTGGTCAGTACGAAGAGGTCTCCGACTTCCTGAAGCGACTCCACGACTTTGCCTTGACCCACATGGATGTCATCCGTGGCAGCGAGGATGGCCAGCAGGTCCCGCCTGCGCTCCAGGCGGCCCGCGCCGTCCGCGAACGCGAGCTTCTGCTCCCCTTCGTCGTCAACGTCTTCGTCGATAACTCCACCGCCAAAGGCTCGCCAATCGTCACGGAGAGCAACCCCACCTTCAGCAACCTCTTTGGCAGGATCGACCGCAAGTTCCTCATGGGCGCCTACGTGACCGACCATACGCTCATCAAATCCGGGGCCTTCCATCATGCGAACGGCGGATATCTCGTCCTCAACATGCGGCAGGTACTCATGGCCCCCTTAGTCTGGGAGGCCTTCAAGCGCGTGGTGAAGAACAAGGAGATACGGCTTGAGGACCCCATCGACGCGATGGGTCTCATCGCCCCCCAGACCCTTCGCCCGGAGCCCATGCCTCTTGACGTCAAGGTGGTCGTCACCGGCGATGCGAACCTCTATCACCTCTTGTCCGCTTACGACGAGGACTTTTGGGAGACCTTCAAGGTCCGCGCCGACTTTGACTATCAGATCCCGCGCACCATCAACAACCTTGACGCCTACGCCGCTTTTATATGCAGCGCCTGCGAGAAGCACAAGATCAAACATCTCGATCCTTCAGGGGTCGCCAAAGTCCTTGAGTATGCCGCGCGCATCGTCGCAGACCAGGCCAAGCTCTCCACCCGCTTCGGCCTTCTGGAGGACATCCTTATCGAAGCCGACTATTGGGCGCGCAAAGAAGATGCCAAGATGGTTAAGGCCGCCCACGTGCAAAAGGCCCTCGAACAGAAGGTCTTCCGCTCCAACCTTGTTTCTGAGCGTATCCAAGAGCTCATCCAAGAAGGCACGTTGCTCGTCGATGTTGCCAATGGCGAAGTGGGCCAGGTCAATGGCCTCGCAGTCTATGACCTGGGCGATGTCTCCTTCGGCAAGCCGAGTCGCATCACTGCCCAAACCTTCCTTGGACGGGGTGGTGTCATCAGCATCGACCGAGAGGCGAAGATGAGTGGGAAGACCTTCGATAAAGGGCTCCTCACCATCAGCGGCTATCTTGGCTGGATGTACGCCCAAAAGCGGCCCCTCTCCATCTCCGCCACCATCAGCTTTGAGCAGTCCTATGACGGCATCGATGGCGATAGCGCCTCCTCGACCGAGATATATGCCATCCTCTCCAGCCTCTCAGGCCTGCCCTTGCAGCAAGGCATCGCCGTCACTGGGTCAGTCAACCAAAAAGGCGAGATTCAGCCCATCGGAGGCGTCAACCAAAAGGTAGAGGGACACTTCGATGTTTGCAAGGCCATCGGTCTAACTGGCAAGCAAGGCGTCATGATTCCCAAGCAGAACGTGCGCAACCTGATGCTTCGGGAAGACATCGTGGACGCCGTTGGCAAGGGTCAGTTCCACCTCTATTCGGTAGGCGCTATTGCGGAGGGCATCGAAATTCTGACTGGCATTCCCTTCGGTGAGCGCGATGCCCAGGGCGCATTTCCTGAAGGCACCGTGAACTACCTTGTCGAAAAGCGCCTTGAGAAGTTCGCCAAAGCCCAGGCGGCCGCCGCCAAGGCGGCTGGGCCTTCGAATCAGAACGACCAGCCAAAGGCAGATGACTCGGAACAGCCGAAGAGCTAAGGCTTCCTCGCGAAAATCGGCATTCTCTCTGCCATCTTGGCTATTCTCTCAATGCCCTTTACTCCAAGGCATTTGTCTAAAATCGCCTAATCCTTGGGATTCGCCATGCGGAAAGCGCAAGGTATTTGCTTGTGGCGCAGTGACGAATATTGACGAATTTCGCCCAGAATGGTTAAATATTCGTCGTGCCCTTTCCCTCCACTAGCCATGCTTTTGGCCGCGCCAGAAGCCTTTCAGAGGAGCCAGCCAGATGAAGATTGACGAAACCGACCGCAAGATAATCGCCCTCCTTCAGGATGACGCCCGCCAGTCCAACGCAGCCATCGCCCGCGATATCGGCGTCAGCGAAGCAACCATTCGCCGCCGCATCCGCATGCTCGTCGATGACGGCACCCTCGCTATCCGTGCCATCCCCAATCCCAATAAGTTTGGCCTCAACACCTCTGCCCTCATCGGCATCGATGTCCAGCCCGACCAGTTAGAGGACACGGCCAAGTCTTTGGAAGGCCGGGAAGAGGTCCAGTACCTCGCCGTTTCCACGGGCCGCTATGATCTCATCTGCTTCATATTGGTACATACCCTTGAGGACCTCCGCACCTTCCTTGAAAGCTACCTCTCTAAGGTGCCGGGTATCCGCAAGACCGAGACCCTCGTCGTCCTTGATGTAAAGAAGCGTGGCGCAGGCAGGATCGGCTAAGCACGCTACTTTAAGTTCCAATGTTCCTGGCTTCCTTCGCTAGGACATTCTCTCATTGGCATGTCCAGCCGCGCATGCTATAATGCCTTCGAATAAACAAAAGAAAAAAGAAAAAGGGTAGGGGTCGTTGGACAAGGATAAAAAGACAGCAGTCGTCGCACAGTTCCAAAGGCAAGCGAAAGACACCGGCTCTACAGAGGTTCAGGTTGCGCTCTTAACGCACCGGATCAGCCAGATAACCGAGCATCTTCGCGGGCACGAAAAAGACCAGATCTCCCGACGCGGTCTCTTCACGCTCGTGGGGCAACGCCGCAGGTTGCTGGGCTATCTCCACAAAAGCGATGTAGAGAAGTATCGGTCGGTCGTGCAACAGCTAGGCCTTCGGAAGTAACACAAAGACCTCGCCACCTCGCGGGGTCTTTCGCTTTCTCCCCGTCCTCTCCGGCTCCCACAGAAAAGGAATGGTTTTCTATGTCTCGTGTTTTTGAGCGTGAGATCGCAGGCAAGATTCTTCAGATTGAGACAGGCTCCCTCGCAGGCCAGGCCAACGGCGCCGTCACAGTTCGATACGGCGATACGATGCTCCTGGTCACTGCTGTCGCCTCCGTCCTGCCCCGCCCCGGCATCGACTTCCTCCCACTCACCGTCGATTACGAAGAGCGCCTCTATGCCGCCGGCAAGATCCCGGGCAGCTTCTTCCGCCGCGAAGGCCGTCCCACCCAGGACGCAATCTTGACCATGCGCCTCGTCGATCGCCCCCTGCGCCCCCTC
>CAMAVV010000087.1 GCA_945861815.1 Thermoflexus hugenholtzii JAD2 | reverse complement strand
TTAGCGACCACCCGCTGCGCGGCCCGCTGAACAAAGCCAGATACGACCAGAATCATCCCAAGGTGAAGCGCTACGAGAGCGCGAAGGCCCGGGGCTACGATGCGGCCTCGCAGCTTGAGGCGATGGATGTGGAAGGCATCGATATTGCGGTGGCATTTCGCACGATCGGCGGGCACGTCATCGCCATCGACGATATGGACGCCGAGCTTGCCGCCGCGCTCTGCCGTGCCTTCAACCGCTGGCTTGCCGACTATTGCGCCGCAAACCCTGGACGGCTTAAGGCCACTGCCGTTATCCCGTTGCACGATGTGAGCCTGGGCATCAAAGAGGCGGAGTACGCAGTGGGCACGCTGGGGCACGTCGCGCTCACGCTGCCGACGAACCCGGTGAAGAAGCGCGCCTGGTATGACAAGGCCTACTACCCCCTCTGGGCCTCGGCCGCATCGATGAATGTGCCGGTCGCATTCCACGGCATCCAAGGGGCCTACCAGGAGCACCTGGGGAACCGCTATATGGACAGCCTGATGATGATGCACGCCGCCGCGCACCCTATCGAGATGATGCTGGCGATGGGCGGCCTTATCTATAGCGGGGCCTTCGACCGCCACCCGACGCTGCGCGCGGGCTTTCTCGAGGCGACCTGCGGCTGGGTACCCTGGTGGCTGTGGCGGCTCGATGAGGAGCAGGTGAAGCTGGGGCATGCCGACACGGTGAAGCTGCAGCGCAAGCCGAGCGACTACTTTGCCGAGCACTGCTATGTGGCGTGCGACCCTGATGAAGTGGGCGTCGCCTCTGTCGTGCAGGCCCTTGGCCCCAACAACCTCGTCATCTCCAGCGACTGGCCCCACGACGACTCGCTCTACCCGCACGCGGTAGACGAGTTCTTGGCGTACGAAGGCATCAGCCCGGAGGCGAAGCGGAAGATATTGTGGGACAACTGCAAGAGGCTGTACGGGGTGTCGGCTACTTAAGCGGAACGTAGGCATCGACGAGGGGCGGCACAAGACGCTTGATGCCCAGCGCCGCTCCCTTGATCGGCTTGATGTGGATGGAGAACCGTGTCCCTTCGGTGGGTAAAGGAAGCAGCCCGTTGAGCTTGATGGTGAAGATGATGCGCTCATTGGGCTCGAGTAGTGCGTCGCCGTCGTTCTTACCGATGGTGGTCACAGTCCACGTGATATCTTGCACATATTGCAGTTCGTCTTGGTAAGCCACGGTCAAGGTATGCCTTTTTGTGCTCTGGTCTGAGAGGAGGCCGTCGCTGTCGCTATCGGTTGTCGTGTTGAGGTCGATGGGCGCTCCATCGAATGCAGAGCCGAGCGAGATTTCCAACTGCTGCACTTCGGGTGGCGCTTCCACTAAGTCGATATGGAGATTAAGCACGCCTGGGTCAGAGACGGCGTCGAGGGCGATGCAGTTAATGTTGGTTAGCGGTACGCGGTTCGTAGATTTCATACGAACTTGTTGCCAGGTGTTGGCCACGAGGGCAGGCACGGTAAGGGTCTGGAGCGTGCCGGTGCAGTCTCCGGAGGTGTTGGAGTAGAACGTCAAGCGAAACTGTCCCGAGTTGACGGTCTTATCGGGCTTCAACCAAAGCCCCACCGTATAGTAATCGCTCGCATCTATTGTGGCTGGCAAGTGCTGGTGGGCGACTTGCCCAGTGGAAAAGCCAGAAGCGATGGTGAGAAGGGCGCTTCCCGTTCCTTCCTTGAAGTCGCTTGTATCGACATGAGCTATGACATTCGTCCGTGCATCCCAAACCGTGTCTGCTGTGTCAATAACGACGCCAGGGACGGCAATACCCAAGAGACTTCCCCGAAACGTTGGGGCCGAGCCCGATTGGGCGATGGCGTCGGTTACCGCCTCCTTGCCCTTTTGTGAGGAGAAGATGCCGGCGCTGAGGGTGGTAAAGGCGAAGACGGAGGCCACCGTGACAAAGGCAATGAGGATGATTGCCGTTTCAAGGCCGGTAATGCCCTGTTGGCTTTGGAAAACTGAAGAAAGTGCCCGCCGGGTTTCTGCTTGCATGTCCACTCAAAGTTTTACCTAGGTATATTCCCCTAGCGTATCCGGCTTGGATGCCGGTCTTATGGGTGGTAACCCTCAAGGAGGCTGGTGCAAGCCCCCTCTTTCGCGCTCTCGTATACTGATCGTCTTCGAGGAGCCTTCCATGTTCGCCTACAACGTCATCTCTGCCGACTCGCACACGACGACTCGCTTTACCCGCACGCCGTAGACGAGTTCTTGGCGGTGGAGGGCATCAGCGCGGAGGCGAAGCGGAAGATATTGTGGGACAACTGCAAGAAGCTGTACGGGGTGCCGGCGTGAGGGCGACCAGCCAGTCGCCCCTACATGCGAATTTGTTGCGGTCGGGTTAGAAGCCCACCCTAGGCTTTTTGAATCGCTTCCCTTACCGTCTGCCCCATCTCCTTCGTCCCGACCCAGGGTTCGCCTGGCTTTGAGATATCGAAGGTGCGATGCCCAGCCTCGAGGACGCTTTGCACGGCCTTCTCAACGGCGTCGGCCTCTTTATGAAGGCGCAGGGAATAGCGCATAAGCATCGCCATGCTGAGGATGGTGGCGAGAGGGTTGGCCTTGTTCTGGCCTGCGATGTCGGGCGCGCTGCCGTGGATAGGCTCGTAGAGGCCGAAGAGCTTCTTGCCCTCCATCGTGCCGCCCTTCGCCAGCTTCGGGCCGCCAAGGCTCGCCGATGGCAGCATGCCCATGGAGCCGGCGAGGACCGCCGCTTCGTCGGTGAGGATGTCGCCGAAGGTGTTCTCCGTCACGATAACGTCGAAGTCGCGCGGGTTGCGGATGAGGTTCATGGCGCAGGTATCGACGAGCATATGGTTGAGCTTCACGTCGGGGTAGTTCTTCCCGATCTCGGTGGCGATCTCACGCCAGAGGCGGGATGTGGTGAGGACGTTCGCCTTGTCCACAGAGGTGAGCTTTTGGCGGCGGCGGCGAGCCATCTCGAAGCCGACGGTGACGACGCGCGCGATTTCCTTTTCGCTATAGGCCATCGTATCGACGGCCTTGCGGCCTCGGGGCGTGTCCCATCGCTTTTTCGGCTTGCCGAAGTAGAGGCCGCCGGTGAGCTCGCGGATGACGAGCATATCGACGCCGTTGAGCAAATCAGGTTTGATGGGTGTGGAATCGAGGAGCTGGGGGTAGGTCTTCACCGGGCGGAGGTTAGCGAAGAGCTGCAAGTCCTTGCGGATTCGCAGGAGGCCGTCTTCAGGGCGTGTGGGCGCTTTGGGGTCGTCCCACTTGGGACCGCCCACTGCGCCGAGGATGACGGCGTGGGTCTTCTTCGCCATCGCCACCGTCTCGTCGGTGATAGCAACGCCGTGCGCATCGATAGAGCAGCCGCCGATGAGGGCGTGCTTGAACTCGAACTGATGGCCGTAAAGCTCGCCGATGCGGTTGAGGACGTTGATGCCCTCAGCGACGACGTCAGGGCCGATGCCGTCGCCAGGGAGAACAGCAAGAGTGAATTTCATAGTGTTGTCCGTTGTGTGTTTATCTTTGCGTCACGAACACGCAGTATAGCTGAAGAAATCACCCTCACCTCTCGCGAAGCGCAGACGCTTCTCGAGGTCCTCTCCCATCGAGGGCGAGGCACAAATACGGATAGCTGAGAGTTATTTCTTGCCGGAGAGTTCAGGCCAGCGTTTCTTTTCGTAGATCGAGATCTTGTCCTCGTTCTTCAGCGTCAGGCCGATGTCATCGAGGCCGTTCATGAGGCAATGGCGGCGGAACTCTTCGATATCGAATGAGGCCTTGAGGCTCTGGTTGTCATAGACCTGTTTCTTTCCCAGGTCGACGGTGATCCTGTAGCCATTCTTCTTTTTCGCATTCGCCATGATTTGCGCCACGGTCTCTTCGGGCAGAATCACCGGCACCATGCCGTTCTGGTAACAGTTGTTGCGAAAGATATCGGCGTAGCTGGAGCAGATGATGGCGAGGAAGCCGTACTGGTTGAGCGCCCAGGGTGCATGCTCGCGGGAGGAGCCGCAGCCGAAGTTGCGCCCAGCGACGAGGATGGTGGCGCCTTTGTAGGCGGGGTCGTTCAGCTCGAACTGGGGGCTGGGCTTCCCATCGGGGAGATAGCGCCAGTCGAAGAAGAGGAATTCGCCGAAGCCGGTGCGCTCGACGCGCTTCAGGAACTGCTTGGGGATGATCTGGTCCGTGTCCACGTTGACGCGGTCAAGGGCGGCGACGAGGCCTGTGTGTTTAACGAATGGTTGCATATTTATTCTCCGGGCGACCAGCCGGTCGCCCCTACATTTATGCCTTTGCCCATCGCTTCAGCTTCGGGATGTTTTTGGTGAACATGCCCGTCATGAAACCTGGTATGCGCATCTCTTTCAGTTTGCCCTTCACAAAGGCCTGCATCTTTTCAGCGGTCATATCCGGCTGTGTGAACTTGCCATCCTTATAGCACAGGTTGCAATAGTCGGCGCTCTTGGAGCCACCGGCTTCAGTGCCTGCCTTCTCCATGGTCTTTCCCATCGGCATGCTGCAGCTTTGGCATGGGTTTTTTGGTGTGAGCATTTCCCCTCCGCGTTCGCTAGTTCCAACTCCGCACGTCCACAAAATGCCCGGCGATGCCTGCCGCCGCCGCCATCTGCGGGCTGACGAGGTGGGTGCGGCCGCCTGCGCCCTGGCGACCTTCGAAGTTGCGGTTGGAGGTGGAGGCGCAGCGCTGGCCTGGCTTCAGCACGTCCGGGTTCATGGCGAGGCACATGGAGCAGCCAGCCTCGCGCCATTCAAAGCCGGCATCAGTGAAGATTTTGTGGAGGCCCTCGGCCTCTGCCTGCTTCTTGACGATAGCGCTGCCAGGCACAACGATGGCCTGCACCTTGGGCGACTTCTTCTTGCCCTTTACGATAGCGGCAGCGGCGCGAAGGTCTTCCATACGCGAGTTGGTGCAGGAGCCGATGAAGACGTAGTCGATGGGTATGTCCTGTATCGGCGTGCCCGCCTTCAGGCCCATATACTCGAGGGCGCGCTGGGCGGCACGGCGGTCGGCGTCTGTCTTGAACGATTCGACCGACGGCACTTTATCGGTAACCTTCACCACCATGCCTGGGTTGGTGCCCCAGGTGACGAAGGGTGTCATCGAGGCGCAGTCGATTTCGACGACCCGGTCATACTTTGCCCCGGGGTCGGTTGGCAACTTCTTCCATTGTTCGACAGCCTTGTCGAAGCCGGCGCCCTGTGGCGAGTGCGGCCTGCCTTTGAGGTAGACGAATGCCTTCTCGTCTGGGGCGACCATGCCGGCGCGCGCGCCGCATTCGATAGACATGTTGCAGACGGTCATGCGGCCTTCCATGGAAAGGCTTCGAATAGCTTCACCGGTGTATTCGATGACGTAGCCAGTGCCGCCATCGACGCCAAGCTGGCCGATGATGTTCAGGATAAGGTCCTTGGCAGTGACGCCCTTGGGCAGCGCGCCCTTGGCACGGACTTCCATCGTTTTGGGCTTGGTCTGGATAAGGCATTGGGTCGCAAGGACGTGCTCAACCTCAGAGGTGCCGATGCCGAAGGCAAGGGCGCCGAATGCGCCGTGGGTTGAGGTGTGGCTATCGCCGCAAACGATGGTCTTGCCCGGCTGCGTCCAGCCCTGCTCGGGGCCGATGATGTGGACGATGCCCTGGTTGGGGCTGTGGATATCGTAGTAGGTGAGTCCGAAATCTTTGGCGTTCTTACCGAGGAGCTCGATCTGCTTCTTTGATATCTGATCGGCGATGGGCTTGGAGCGGTCGGTCGTAGGCACGTTGTGATCGACGGTGGCAACGGTGAGGTCAGGGCGGCGCACCGCGCGCTTGGACATGCGGAGGCTATCGAAAGCCTGGGGCGAGGTCACTTCGTGGACGAGGTGGAGGTCGATATAGAGGAGCGCCGGCTTGCCGGGCTCTTCGCTCACCAGGTGGGACTCCCAGATCTTTTCGAACATCGTTTTGGGCATAGAGGATTGCTCCAGGGTAATCAATCAACAAGCGCGGCACACAAGCGTGCGCTCTCGCGAAGAATCGTTACGGGCCGACCTTGGACGATTGGGCAGCAGCCTTCGGCATATCGCGGTTGGCGATGAGGCGGTTGAGGGCGTTCACGTAGGCCTTCGCGCTGGCAACGATGATGTCGCTGTCTGCGCCGCGGCCGATGTAGGTCATGCCGTCCTTCTCCACGCGCACCATCACCTCGCCAAGGGCGTCGATACCTTGGGTGATCGACTGCACGGCATACTCGTCGAGCTTCGCCTTCGCGCCGATGATGCCGTCGATGGCTTTGTATGTCGCGTCCACGGGGCCTGTGCCTGTGGAGGTCTTCTCACGGCTCTTGCCGTCTGGCCCGGAGAGTTGCACCGTGGCCGTGGGCACCTGGCCGCTGCCGCAGACGACGTTCATCTTGCCGAGCTTATAGGCGTCGACCGTCGCGCGCTGTTCGTCGGCGACGATGGCGATGAGGTCGTGGTCGGCGACCTCTTTCTTCTTCTCGGCGACTTCCTTGAAGCGTTCGAAGGCGCGAACGAGGTCAGCCTCGGACAGATGATAGCCGAGCTCTTCCAAGCGCCGCTTGAAGGCATGGCGACCGCTGAGTTTGCCTAAGACAAGGGTGGTGCCACTGAGGCCGACGCTGGCCGGGTCCATGATCTCGTACGTCGTGCGTTCTTTGAGGATGCCGTCTTGGTGGATGCCCGAGGCGTGGCGGAAGGCATTCTTCCCCACGATGGCCTTGTTGGGCTGGACGGCGAAGCCGGTGTGTTCGCTGACCAGGCGACTGGCCTTCATGAGTTGGGTCGTAT